>DMQR01000088.1:0-5790 GCA_003455605.1 Cryomorphaceae bacterium
TGTCGTAGATTTCCTTGTAATGAGCAACTGTACCCCAGTCCTCATCGTCTACACGAATACTGCCTTTCGTTACGTGACCCAACAAATCGAATTCACAGCCGTTGAGCATCATCAAGTCGATGAAGGAATCTTTATTATCTTCACTTACCGTGACCACAATGCGGCTTTGGCTTTCACCGAATAGTATCGCATCCTTGCGGAACTCTGCCGGAAGTGTAATGTCGAATCCTAAACCCGAAGCCATCCCTTTTTCTAATAAGGCCACAAACAAACCACCTTCACTTACATCATGGGCACTGTTGATTGCGCCTTTGCGAATAATCATTTGAAGTTGTTTTTGGTTGACGAACTCCTCTTCAAGATCGAAGCGAGGTGTTGTACTCTTCTCCACACCGTGAATGTTCACCAAGTATTGAGAAGAATTAATATCGTCGTGGTTAGATCCAATCATAAAGATAAGATCGCCTTTGGTTTTGTAATCCAAGGTCATCACATACTTCTTGTCTTCTACCACACCAATCATTCCGATTGTAGGCGTTGGGAATACTGGATCTACTTTATCGCCAATTTGTGTTTGATTATAGAAACTCACGTTCCCACCGGTTACTGGAGTCTCAAAACGCTCACATGCAGCACTCATCCCTTTGATTGAACCGACAAACTGCCAGTACACTTCAGGATTATAAGGGTTACCGAAGTTCAAACAATTGGTCACCGCTGAAGGAATGCCTCCTGAACAAGAGATATTGCGCGCCGCTTCACTTACTGCAATAGCACAACCTACTTCAGGATCTGCGTGTACGTAACGGCTATTACAATCCACACTCATGGCCAAGGCCTTGTTCGTTCCTTTGATGTTTACGACTCCTGCATCGGAAGGCGCATTAGTGCTCATATTACGTGTACCTACCATGCTGTCGTATTGCTCGTATATATAACGTTTAGAGGCAATATTCGGTAAGGCCACCATCTGCTTCGCAACTGATTTCAAGTCTGCAGGCTGAGCGATACTATCAATATTGAATTGCTTGTACTCTTGGTAATATGCTGGTTCAGACCACTCTCTGTGGTACACTGGTGCTCCACCGCCTAGTACCGCGCTTTCAGCGGGAATTGAACCTACAAGTTCATCGCCCCAGTAGTAATTCACAATGCCATCGCCGGTTACTTCACCAATCTCTTCACACTCGAGATCCCATTTTTTAAAAATATCAAGCACGACCTGCTCCTTGCCTTTTTCAACGACAACTAGCATGCGTTCCTGAGATTCAGACAAGAGAATTTCCCAAGCTTCCATATCTTGACGCAAAGGCACCTTATCCAACCAAATATTCATACCGTGCTCGCCAGCTGCAGACATTTCACAAGAAGAACAAGTGATACCGGCCGCGCCCATATCCTGCATCCCCACCACTGCATCGGTAGTAGCAAGCTCCATGGTCGCTTCTAGTAACAACTTCTCTTGGAATGGATCGCCTACTTGTACAGATGGGATGTCATCAGCACTATCTTCATCTAAATCCTTTGAGGCAAATGAAGCGCCATGAATACCATCTTTACCGGTGGCCGAACCCACAATAAATACTGGGTTGCCCACACCTGTGGAAGTTGCAGAAATCTGTTTACCCACTTCAACAATACCCGCGGAAAAGGCATTGACTAACGGGTTTTGGTGGTAACACTCGTCGAAGTATACTTCACCTCCAACAATTGGGATACCAAAACTATTTCCATAATCGCCAATTCCTTTACTAACACCTTTGACCAACCACTTCGTTCTATCTTCAAAAGGTTTTCCAAAGCGCAATGAATTGAGTTGAGCGATAGGACGCGCACCCATGGTAAAAATATCGCGGTTAATACCACCTACACCGGTAGCGGCACCTTGATAAGGCTCTACCGCAGATGGGTGGTTGTGAGATTCTATTTTGAACGCACATGCCAATCCATCACCAATATCTACGAGCCCTGCGTTTTCCTCGCCAGCTTCTACAAGCATGTGAGGACCTTTTTTTGGTAATTTTTTCAACCAAACGATGGAGTTCTTGTAGGAACAATGCTCGCTCCACATTACGCCATAAACGCTTAGTTCTAAGTAGTTTGGTGTATGACCAAGAATCTCTTTGATGGAATCAAATTCTTCAGGACGCAGCCCCATTTCTTGGGCTTGTTCTAAAGTGGCAACTGATGTGCTATTCATTATTGAAAAGAATTTGTGCAAATTTAGGTATTCTTAGAGCAACACATTTGAATTACATGCGCAATCTTTCCCACACTTTTAGCCAAATTTTTGTTTATAACCTGCTATGGGTTTTGACCCTCATCAGCTGTCAAAACCGTCAAGAATACGACCTGATCCTCAAGGACTTCGAATTGCATAGTCCACATGATGCTATTGCTAGCCACGAAGGCTCCGAATTTTGGATTGCCGTCGAGGATGGTAAGATTGCAGAAATCATTGATATCAGTGGGTACACCTCCCTGCCAAAAGGAAAAACAGAAATCTCTCTTGACGGCCAACACCTCTACCCTGGCTTCATAGATGCCCACGGCCACCTATTCGGATATGCTCGCACGTTTAGCACGGTAAACCTTTTCGGCGCGACATCCAAAGAAGAATGCATCGAGCGAATCGGTTCCTATATTGCCACTCATCCGAATGATAATTGGATTGTGGGGCGTGGATGGGATCAAAACGACTGGCCAGAAAAATCTTTCCCTACAGCCGATGATTTGGCTAGTTTTAATCAAGTTAAAATCTATATGACCCGTATTGACGGGCATGCTGCATGGGTGAACCAATCAATTCTAGACACTTTTAATATCACAAATGATACTCAGATTGATGGAGGCTCAATTATAGATGGAATATTGGTCGATAATGCGAAATCACTGGTCCAGATGCCCAAGCTTTCGAACAGGTTCTGGCGAGCGGCTTTGCTGCAGGCTCAAGATAGTCTAGTAAAGTATGGGCTCACCGCAATGACAGATGCAGGCTTATCAAAGGATCAAATCCTACTCTTGGATTCACTTCAGGAAGAAGGTAGCTTCAAATTATTTGTAAACGCAATGATCAGCAATAATGAGGAGGACCTTAAGTATTTCGAAACCCATGGCCCTATTGAGAAGCCACTACTCCGAGTTAAAAGTGTAAAAGGTTATCTTGACGGTGCCTTAGGCTCACATGGCGCACTCCTGCGCGATCCTTATCATGATTTACCAGACCATTATGGCCTTCCAATACTTAGTCCGGAAGAGCTCAATGTATTGCGTGATCGTTGTTTGAAGAATAGTTGGCAACTGTGCGTTCATGCCATTGGCGATAGCGCTCATCACATCCTTCTGGAAAGCTTTCAAAACTTACCCCGAGATCAAGACCTTCGCTTCAGAGTAGAGCATGCACAGATCATGACACCAGCAGATAGCGCGTATTATAACCATCCCAACATCATTGCCTCCGTTCAGCCTACCCACGCGACCAGCGATATGCATTGGGCCGAGGAACGCCTAGGCCATGAGCGTATTCATCATGCATACAGCTATTTAAGAATCTTTAATTCGGCTGGAGACCGCGTCGCTTTTGGGACTGATTTTCCTATCGAACACATAGACCCATTGGCCACCTTTTTTGCAGCAACTACACGCCAAGATGCCCATCATTGGCCTGAACAAGGATTCTTGCCTGATCAACGCATTAGTCCAGCTATGGCCATCACTGCCATGACCCAAGGCGCTGCCTACAGTGCTTTCGGTGAAAACAGTTATGGATTAATCTCTGTAGGACAAAGCGCAAACTTTACCATTCTCAATCAAAACCTCTGGAATGAGGACCCACAACTCAGAAACAAAACACTCGTATTGCGAACCATTGTTGCAGGGGAGTCTTTATATGGCTATAAACAATAAAGGTCTAAAAGACATTTTTGTATCTTAACCATTCGCTTAACACAATCATATCATACGCATGAATCAACCCACAAGATTATTCGATATCCCTAGGTACCAATTGGAACATATTCCAATGAAGTTAATGATGACTTCAAAAGTTGGCGGGGAGTGGAAGTCGTACAGTACCAAGGAATTTGTCGTTGCTGTCGATCAGGCAAGCCGAGCGCTTCTGGCCCTCGGTATTAAACACGGAGATAAAGTCGCGCTTATTTCTCACAACAACCGTTGTGAGTGGAACATCATGGATCATGCACTTTTGCAGATTGGAGCTGTAGACGTCCCTATCTATCCAACAATGACCGAAGACGATTACGAATATATCTTTAATCACAGCGAGAGCATTTATTGCTTCGTCTCGAACGACGAGCTCTATCAA
Organism: Cryomorphaceae bacterium; assembly: GCA_003455605.1. Taxonomy (GTDB): domain Bacteria; phylum Bacteroidota; class Bacteroidia; order Flavobacteriales; family Schleiferiaceae; genus UBA10364. The sequence continues at coordinate 4,325 of DMQR01000088.1, forward strand.
AAGGTGAAGAACACTATGCCTAAATGTGAAAGCTTGAAGCAGTGTTACACTTTCGAGAAGTACGATGGAATTCCTCATTGGGACGAAGTCTATAATCTAGGTGCCTCGATGGACAATCAAGGGGAATTAGAAAAAATAGCTGCAGCAGTGGATCCTGAGGATTTGGCTACTATCATCTATACTTCTGGTACCACAGGTCTTCCAAAAGGTGTGATGTTGTCCCATAGAAACTTGATGTCTAATGTAATCAATGCAACGCCACGTATCCCTGGAATGGTTCGCGGGCAAGCACGCGCGTTGAGCTTTTTGCCCGTGTGTCACAGTTTTGAACGATTCATCCAATACTTATACATGTATAATGGCGCAGCCATTTATTTCGCCGAGAGTATTGAAACCATAAAGGCAGATTTGAATTTTTCCAATCCTACGATATTTACCGCCGTTCCTCGTTTGTTAGAGAAGTTCTTCGACGGTATTGTCGCCAACGGAACAGCTGCAGGCGGATTGAAAACAAAAATCTTCGAATGGGCAGTAAGCCTTGCCTTACAATGGGAGCCTGAAAATGCCAATGGCGCTTTCTACCACTGGAAACTAGGGATTGCCGATAAATTAGTGTTTAGCAAAGTACGCACTGCACTAGGGATGACAGAAGTTAAGGCCGTAGCTTCAGGGTCTGCTGCGCTTCAACCTAGATTGGCGCGTTTCTTTTCTGGTATGGGTGTGCCAATTCTAGAAGGATACGGATTGACTGAAACCGCTCCGGTTATTTCGGTAAATACAACAGCAGAACCTGGAATGATTCGCGTGGGATCTGTAGGTAAAGTTATCGATGGAGTTGAAGCAAAAATTGCTGAAGACGGTGAGATTTTGGCCAAAGGACCAAATATCATGATGGGATATTACAAACAACCAGAGCTTACTGCTGAAGTAATGACTGGCGAGTGGTTCCATACCGGTGATATAGGTGAAATAGAGGATGGCTTCATCCGAATCACCGATCGTAAGAAGGAAATGTTTAAGACTTCCGGCGGCAAGTATATCGCACCACAGTTGATCGAGAACGAACTTAAAGCTTCACACCTAATTGAGCAGAGTATGGTAATCGGTTCGAACCGAAAGTTCCCGGCCGCAATCTGCATTCTAAACGAACCTGGAGTAAAAGAATGGTGTTCACGTCACAACATGAACTTCACGACCATTGAAGAAATGGCTCAGAACCAACAAGTACGCGACCGCGTATGGCAAGATGTTGAGAAGGCCAATTCTGGCTTTGGACAATGGGAGAAGGTCAAGAAGATCATTATCGATACCGAAGAATTCTCGGTTGATAACGGTTGTTTGACACCTACCTTCAAGGTCAAGCGTAAGCCTATCCTTGCCAAGTACGAGAAACAAATTGACGAGCTCTACGGAGAGTAAGTCTATCAATTGAAACAGAAAATCCCCGTGAATACGGGGATTTTTTT
>DMQR01000088.1:6169-6460 GCA_003455605.1 Cryomorphaceae bacterium
ATGGAGGCGGGCCACTATTATCTTTCGCCGGTTCAGTTAAGCTTATAAAGCAGCTACGTGCTTTGCTAAGCTAGACTTCAAATTAGAAGCTTTCTTTTTGTGAATGATATTGCGCTTTGCAAGTTTATCCAACATAGAAGCTACACGTGGAAGCAGCTCAGCTGCTTCTGATGCATCGGTGGTAGAGCGCAAACGACGCACTGCGTTACGAGTCGTCTTGTGGTAGTAACGATTGTGCGCAGCTTTCTTGGCTGTTTGACGTATTCTTTTTAATGCAGACTTATGGTTTGC
>DMQR01000143.1 GCA_003455605.1 Cryomorphaceae bacterium
GCTGTTGATGGCAAAGAACTACGCTGGCTTGCAGGATGATTTCCAGGCGAACTACACCTTGGATTACATCATAGATAATGCGGAAGGTGCCATTGTAGAGGATGCACGACAGTTTAAATCCGACCTCGCCAGACAAAGGGTATCTGGTGAGGCGCAAGCCCAAATCTCGGATAAGCTCGAGGTTGGACCCACGCAGGTGGAAGAATTAGAAGAATTGGACCAAGAATAAACCCAACTGAAGCAATGAAAAAGATTCTATACACCGCATTATTTTTGGCTCCACTGAGCTTGTGGGCGCAAGAAGAAACTGGAGATGAAGTAAAGAGCGTAGAAATTCGGGTGGTGGAGGATTACCAGGCCCAGGTGCGTGCGGCGCACAAAATTTCGGAGCAGCCTTCCTTCACTGATACTACCTCGGAGAAAATACCTGTGGTGGTTCGTATTCAACCAAAGGGGATGACCATTGATTTCCAACCGGATCCTATTCCTGCCATCAAACTTGGACGTGTGAAACTGCCAAAACTACCTACCCAGCGCATAAGTGTTGGGGGTGGAATGTACAGCAGTTCCTTTGCGGATATCGTCTTCTCTTCCCCGCGTTCGAGAAAGAACGTTTGGGGCATCAAAGCGCATCATGAAAGCGCAAGTTCTGGTGTGCTCAATACCGCCTACGAACTGCAGCCTGTGTATGAGAATTCCATACTAATGGATTTTCAGCGTGCAACTAAGAATTGGAACCTTAAAACTCAACTCCAATTAGATGCAGATTATGTGAGTTTCTATGGAATGATGGATACTACCGGGGCAAATACTATTTCGCCTACGCCGCACGAGTGGAACTTGAGTGCAGGGTTGAGCCAACAATGGTTGAGAACTTCGAATCCTACCTCTAAAGTACCGGCTGCCTACCGTAGTGGTGGCATGGCTTACCATTTCACAAATGCAGGTATTGGAGCGCACGAGCACTTGGCTAAAACCATGCATTGTATCGAAGTCTATGCCGCTGAGGCGCAAATTAATGTAGATTTAGGGTACCAATTCGGTCAATACTCCCTTACCGAAATGGTTTTTGAGCCTCGCATAAATCAATACCATCATTTTTATCTAAGTCCTCAGACGCAAGGCAAAAACGGGATGCTGAACTACCAGTTTGGGTTGACCTTCGCCGGCACGATCAACAATGAAGGTGCCGACAATCGAGGCACATATTATATCTTCCCGAACATCAATCTGCAAGCTGAGGTATTGAAGCGGACACTCGCTGTTTATGGTGGTTGGGACGGACGTGTGCAGCAGCAAACCTTGAGTGCCTTATTGGCCTATGTCCCGGTGATCTCCGGCGATCTGGCCTTGGCTCTAACCGGGGAGAACAGAGGGTACGTCGGAATGCAAGGCGCGTTGGCAGGAAAACTTCAGTACCGCCTCGAAGGTTCTATGGCTTTTGTGGTGAATGATGCGCAATTCGAGCGAGACAGTACCACTTCGACCATTAATGATATGGCGGAGCTTCGATTAGGCTATGCTAACTATACGCGTTCTCGCCTGCGCGCAGAATTAAACGTGCCCATGAATGCCTTCACAGCCAGTGTGTATACCGAACTCAATGCATACGCAGGTGCCGATCAATTTATAGGTGCTGAAGGCCGCGTTTTGGGTGCCTTATTGCGAGTAGATCATGGTGACGTACATCTGACCTCAAACTTCAAATATGTTGGAGGACGTTATGCGGGTAATAATGAAAAGGGCATCTATGATTTGGGCGATTTCATGGATTTAAGCCTTGATTTAGGCTATACCATTAACGAGAATTTAGGGGTGAGTTTAAGGGCTTATAATCTCTTGAATCAACGCTATCAATTATGGAGCGGTTACGAGGTTCGAGGAACGCGTGGACTGTTCGTGTTGAACTACCAATTTTAACGGCCTAAATCCTCGGGAAATCCCGAAAATGTTGATAACCTTGTTGGTAACTGCAAGAGGGGCTTCGGCCCCTTTTGTCGCTTTTTGAGCCCCTAAAAGTTATCTTTGTTAAGATAGCATTAAGCGAACTTACGCGCTGATATTTATGAGTGAACAAGAGAAGAATTACGACGGTGGTTCCATTCAGATTCTGGAAGGACTAGAGGCCGTTCGAAAACGTCCCGCCATGTACATCGGAGACATTGGTCTCAGAGGATTGCATCACCTAGTTTATGAGGTAGTTGATAACTCTATTGATGAAGCACTGGCCGGTCACGCTGAGGACATCTACGTGACCATTAACGAAGATAATAGTATCACCGTTAAGGATGATGGTCGTGGGATTCCCACGGACATGCACCCTAAGGATGGACGTTCTACCCTTGAGGTGGTTATGACGGTCCTTCACGCAGGGGGTAAATTTGACAAAGATTCCTACAAGGTTTCTGGTGGTTTGCATGGGGTGGGGGTAAGCTGTGTGAACGCACTATCATCTATGCTTTATGCAGAAGTACATCGCGATGGCAAAAAGCATGAAGTAGAATTCTCTCGCGGGATAGCAAAGTATCCTACTCGAGAAATAGGCGCTACAGATTACCGCGGTACCATTGTAACGTTTAAGCCAGACCAAGATATCTTCGAGGAAACCGAATACCACTATGAAATCTTAGCAAAACGCATGCGCGAATTAGCCTTCTTGAATAAAGGCGTAGCCATTACCTTAAAGGACCTTCGTGAACTGGATGAAAAAGGCGAGCCCAATGGCGACCGTTTCTTCAGTGAAGATGGTTTAGCGGGTTTTGTGAAGTATATCGATAGTAATCGCGAGGTCATTATGCCTGAGGTCATGTGCATGGAGGGTGAGCGGGATGGTATTCCAGTGGAAGTGGCCATGCACTACAACACATCCTACAACGAAAATATACACTCGTACGTCAACAATATTAATACACACGAAGGAGGCACGCATTTGGCAGGTTTCCGCCGTGCGTTGACCCGTACCTTGAAGAAATATGCGGACGAAAGTGGCTTGTTGGCGAAAGAAAAAGTTGAAATCGCCGGGGATGATTTCCGCGAAGGTTTGACAGCGGTTATTTCTGTGAAGGTTATGGAGCCTCAGTTTGAGGGTCAGACTAAAACCAAACTTGGAAATAAAGAAGTCAGCGGCGCGGTGGATAAGCTCGTTGGCGAGATGTTGACGAATTTCTTAGAGGAGCATCCGAACGAAGCTAAGGTCATAGTACAAAAAGTGTTGCTGGCCGCCAAAGCTCGTGTGGCGGCGAAGAAAGCTCGTGAAATGGTGCAGCGTAAAGGATCGATGTCCTCTATGGGCTTGCCAGGAAAGCTGAGCGATTGTTCAGAAACAGATCCGCATGTATGTGAAATCTTCCTGGTGGAGGGCGATTCTGCAGGGGGTACGGCCAAACAAGGTCGTGATCGTAATTTCCAAGCGATCCTTCCGCTTCGTGGTAAGATCCTAAATGTAGAGAAAGCTATTTCTCACAAGGTGTTTGAAAACGAAGAGATTAAGAACATGTATACCGCATTAGGTGTAAGTGTTGGGACAGAGGAGGATAGCAAAGCCTTGAACATGGATAAACTCCGTTACCACAAGATTGTAATCATGACGGATGCCGATGTGGACGGAAGCCACATTTCAACGTTAATCTTAACTTTCTTCTTCCGCTACATGCGGGAGTTGGTAGAATTGGGCTATGTATATATCGCTACTCCACCATTGTATTTGGTGAAAAAAGGAGCTAAGCAAGCATATGCTTGGGATGATAAGCAACGGGATCAAATTGCCCAGGAATTTGGTGGAGATGCAGGTTCCGGTGTTGCTGTCCAGCGCTACAAGGGTCTTGGTGAGATGAATGCAGAACAACTGTGGGATACTACTATGAATCCTGAGGAACGCATCTTGAAGCAAGTAACCATTGACGATAGCGCGGAAGCGGATCGTGTCTTCTCCATGTTGATGGGGGATGATGTACCGCCGCGTCGTGATTTCATCGAGCGCAACGCTAAATACGCAAATATTGATGCTTAACACGGGCATAACGATACGAATAGCCTCCTGTCTAGGGGGCTTTTTTGTATGCCTTGTACTCACCACATTGTTAGGATGTAGGCAGCAGACGGAGGTGGATAAAATGGTGTTTAGGTATAACGAGCCTGTGGGTATTCCCACATTAGATCCTGCGTTTGCTAAGGATAAAAGTACCATTTGGGCGGTCCAGCAACTTTTTGAATCCTTGGTCGCCTTAAATGAGAAGAATGACATAGTTCCTGTGTTGGCTTCTCATTGGTCGGTCGCCGAGAATGGTCGAGTCTATGAGTTCTCAATACGCGATGTATACTTCCACAACGGAAGCAAGCTATGTCCTGCAGATGTCGTGTACAGTCTCAAGCGATTGCAAGATCCTACTATCGCCTCTCCTGGCAGTTGGGTATTAGAAGATGTCTTGGATATTTATGAGAGTAAGGCGGGTACGGTGATCATTGAGCTATATGCTCCAAATGCTTCGTTTTTGTCCCTTCTGGCCATGCCGTATTGTGGGGTGATGCCTGCTGGGTCAGTGGAGGTCGCAACTTCGCCGGTGGGTACGGGTCCTTTTATGATGCACCGCTGGCATTATGGGGAAAAATTAGTCCTTCATAAACATGAGCAGTACTGGAAACAGGATGCTGAAGGCCAGTCGTTACCGTATCTCGACGGTATAAGTGTGTCTTTTTTGCCGGATCAGCAAAGCGCCTTCTTGGAGTACCTCAGCGGGAACTTTGATTTTTTACCAAACCTCGATCCTAGCTTTAAAGACGACCTGTTGACCAAATCTGGAGATTTGCAATCGCGATACCAAGGAGGTCACCGATTGGAGCGCACTCCTTTTTTGAATACAGAATACTTTATTTTTAATGTAGAGAAAGGGTTGCCGCAGGAACTCCGTTGGGCAATTAATGCAGGGATTAATAGGGAAGAAATGATACAGTCCCTGCGCAATGGAGTGGGAATTCCAGCGCGCGGGGGAATCATACCTTTTGGTCTTCCTGAATACCAAGATAATATAGGAACGGCTTATGCGCCGGATTCAGTGGCTGCGCTGTTGGCCTCGATGGAGTTGCCGGATTTGACCCTGATTACCGTGGCGAACTACCGCGATCTATGTGAATATGTGCAGGGTGAAATGGCCGGTTTAGGTTGGCCCATAGCCGTCAATGTAATTCCTTCTGCGACATTGAGAAGTCAGAAGAGTTCAGGTACCTTGGGCTTTTTTCGAGCCAGTTGGATTGCTGATTATCCAGATGCTGAAAATTACCTGATGCTTTTCTACAGCGGGTATAAGGCGCCTAATGGGCCCAATTACAGTTTGTATGAGGATGCACATTACGATGCAATGTACGAGCAGATTCGTGCGCTGCCGCCGGGTGAGGAACGCAGTGCTCTGATGCGCGAGGCGGATAAATATCTAATGCAAGAACAGGTATTTGTGCCTTTGTTTTACGATGAGGTGCTGCGCGTCTATCCAGATTATGTTAGGGGTGTAGCGTCGAATGCCCTGAATGCACTCAATCTTCTTGAGGCTCGGTTGGAGCGCTAAAGGTGGTGATTAGTGGACGGTGGTCACTGAAGGCTACGTCGCTGAGGTATTGCACAGAATAGGGCAGTTGTTCGTCCACTAGGGTCCAATCGATGCGCAACGGGAATCCCTTTTGCAACAATGGTAGGTAGGAGCCCCATGCGCCCGACCCCTTGAAAATGTACGGATCGTCTAATTTACAGAGCATGCGTACATACAAATTGCCGCCCGGGACTGAGTTGAAGTCCCCTGCGAGTACCACGGGATAAGGACTTTCGTTGATCCATTTCATTATATTTCGGCCTTGTTTGCCGCGGTCTTTGTCCGAGTGTGCGATTTTCTTAGCCATGAATTGGCCCTTTTCAATCCATTCCTCGCGGGTGTGCTCAATCTCCATGTCCATGTACTTGATACCGGTTGAACTCAGGTGGATATTGATGACACGAATGGTGTCGTCGGGGAGCGCGATGTCAGCATAACCCGCGCTGCGTTTCGCATATGAGTTTTCTTCAATAGCATCGAACATCAAGGAGCCGTGGTTGATGATGGGAAATTTTGAATAGATCGCGGTCCCAATTCTCCTGTTGTTCGGCGCGTACACTCGAAAAGGGTAGTGCGCTGCTACGGGATTGGCCGCGCTTCGACGCATTTCTTGGGTACACAAAATGTCGATACGTTCCGATTGCGTCCATTGTGCAATGTCACTGGCGATGCCGCGTTGTTGGTAAAAGGCGCGTACGTTGTAGCTGGCCAATGTCCAGGAGGTTTGTTCGGGAGTTAGGGACGTACCTATTGGAAATTGGGCCATTACAGGGTAAAACAGCAGCGCCAAGCCGATGAGGTTTTTGAACATATGCTGAGGGCGGAATCGGGCCCAGATCAGAATCATGATCAAATGTGGGAACAGCAAGAATGGAAATAGGATGCTCAGTACTCCGGAACCTGGAATCCAATGGCCTGGTAGTAATGATCCAAAACCGATAAGTAGTGTGGCGTAAAAGAGTCCTACGTTGAACGTTCGCAGTATCCAGAGGCGCCTTTTCACTGGTCCTTGGAGATTTTAAACAAATAGGCCTTTTCCTCCTTGCTCAAGCTGTCGTACCCCTTGTCCTTGATCTTATCTAGGATCGCGTCCATTTTGGCGGTATCGGTGTTTTGGGTGTCCGATTTTTTCGTCTTCACCTCTTCATACTTGGTATAATTACGCTCACCAAATTTGAAACCTTTGCGTTTGCGTGAGTTTCGGTAGAGGGTGTTGCGCACGGCATCGATGACTTGGAACAGGTAAACATTCCATTCGTGGCCGTTACGCATGCTTCGAATGAAGAAATAGGCGACGATGGCGCCGCCAAGGTGGGCGATGTGGCCGCCGGCATTAGAACCGGTCAAGCTGAGAATATCGAGCAAGACTATGCCTGCGGCAAGCATCCAGTATTTTACTTCGAAGATCCCCCATAATCGGACCGGCATATTTGGCAAATACATGGCTCCGGCAACCAATACAGCAATGGTACCAGCACTGGCGCCAACCATGGATCCTGCGCCCAAAATAGGGCTGATGTTGTACAGAATGATGTAGAGCAGTCCACCGCCAATACCACCGTAGATGTACAACGCGAGCATGCGCTTTTCGCCCAAATACTCCATGAGCATCTTGCCCGAGAAGTATAGAATGAGCATGTTGAAGAGGATGTGGCGGAAGCTGAAATGTGTAAACATATAGGTCAGCAAGGTCCACGGACGGGTGGCCAGTTTCCACGGGGTGGACGGTAGGGCTAAAAGATCGTCGGCTAGGTGAGGGATATAGCCCATCTGGCCGGTCAATAGTGTAATAAATGCGTTTGAGATGCTGTACAATAGAAAAACCCCAATGTTGAGGTACAGCAATCGGGTCAAGTAATCGCCCTTGAATGCGTCGTGTTTGATTCTATCGATGAAATCACTCATTTCCTGGGGTCTAGAATCTTAAAGATACATTTCTTTGCGCCATTTTCTGATGAGCAGGTAGCCGAAAAGCATCCCTCCTAAATGGGCAAAGTGTGCGATACCGCTATTGCTCACCGCAAAGCCGTTGTAGAGTTCTAGTAGGCCGTAGCCGATCACGAAATACTTGGCTTTGATGGGGAAGAAGAAGTTGAGGTAGATTACCTGGTTCGGAAAGGTCATCCCGAACGCGAGGAGTACGCCGAAGACAGCGCCCGAGGCACCGACCGTCGGCACGTGAAGCAATCTATTCATCGCTCCCCACAAGGGATCGGTGTAGTTCATACCTTGATTTATGATGTCCCCGCCCTTGCTCAGAATCGTGTCCATG
>DMQR01000074.1:0-5196 GCA_003455605.1 Cryomorphaceae bacterium
ATTCCACAAGAAATCACCACTTTCTAAAAAGAGCTTTGCGTGGTCGATATCTGGCTTTTCGGTAAAGGCTTTGACCATATACACTCCCTCTTCGTCCGAGCTATTTTCGTCGTATTGAATATATCCGTAGCCTGTTTCTGGTTTGTGTGGCTTGATTCCTATAGTCACAAAACACTGGCTGGTTTCCGTCCGTTTTAACCCTTTTCTCACCACTTTTTCGAAGGCTTCATCATCAGTAATCAAGTGATCGGCCGGGGTAATAAACATGTTTGCGAGTGGGTCACGCTTCTTAATTTTTAATGTGGCATAGGCAATACAAGGTGCAGTATTGCGGCGCAGGGGTTCAAGAACAATATTGTTTTCGGGTAGTTCAGGAAGGTGTTCTCTGGTTAGTGTAGCATAGTTTTCATGGGTAACGACCATGATATGCTCGGCATCGAAAATGCGTCGTACGCGTTTATAGGTTTGCTGAATGAGGCTCTCTCCAGTACCCAAGAAATCAAGAAACTGCTTGGGGGTTTGTTCTGTGGACATGGGCCAAAATCTGCTCCCAATTCCACCGGCCATGATGACGCAGTACGGTGTGCGCATGTTCAGAGTGTGTAGGTTGTTATGACATTCATTGCTGAATTTCGACTGCGAATCTACGATTTTCTGCGCTTAGGGGGTATCTTCGTGCCCTTATTTAAACGCTACAGACATGTTAAATCTAGTCCTATTCGGCCCTCCAGGGGCAGGTAAAGGAACCCAGAGCGCCTTCTTAGTAGACCGATACGAATTGGTTCACTTGAGCACCGGTGACCTGTTCAGATTCAATATTAAGAATGAGACGGAATTGGGGCAATTAGCCAAATCCTACATGGACAAAGGCCAACTCGTACCAGACTCAGTGACTATTTCAATGTTGGAAGATGCCGTCAACAAAAACCCACAAGCCAAGGGCTTCATCTTTGATGGATTCCCTCGTACCCATGGCCAAGCTCAAGCGCTCGACGCATTCTTGGAGGGACGCAGTACCGGCATTACCAGCATGGTAGCTTTAGAGGTACCTGAAGATGAGTTGCGTGTTCGCTTGGCGGAGCGTGCCAAAACCTCAGGGCGTCCGGATGATGCAGATCCTTCGATTATTCAGAACAGAATAGATGTATACAATGCGGAGACGGCTCCAGTAAAGGATTACTACGAGGGGCAGGCGAAATATCAGGGCGTAGATGGCGTAGGTTCCATCGAAGAGATTACCGACCGATTGGTGGGAATCATCGACGCACTTTAAGAGCAAAACAAGAACAATTGTACTTTTGCAACGCAGTCTTCCATGGTGCGGGCTGCTTTTTCACATCATGTCAGGAAGCAACTTCATAGATTACGTAAAGATTTACTGTAAGAGCGGCCGCGGTGGTAGCGGTTCGACACACTTGCTGCGCAATCGTATGACCTCTAAGGGAGGACCCGACGGCGGAGATGGCGGCCGTGGTGGTCACGTGATTATAAAAGGCAATGCACAGATGTGGACCTTGCTTCCCTTAAAATATCAAAAGCACATCAAAGCCGCTTCCGGTGAAAACGGCAGTGCCCAGGAACGCACAGGTGCGCAGGGTGAAGACAAATACATCGAAGTTCCATTAGGTACGGTGGCCAAGGACGAAGAAACCGGTAAGGTGTTGTTTGAAATCACCGAGGACGGTGAGGAGCACGCACTGGTGAAAGGCGGCCGCGGCGGTTTGGGTAATGTGCATTTTAAGAGTGCTACCTTCCAGACGCCGCGTTTTGCCCAGCCGGGCGAGCCTGCCAACGAAGGTTGGTTCATTCTTGAGTTGAAAGTTTTGGCTGATGTGGGATTGGTAGGGTTTCCAAATGCTGGGAAGAGCACCTTACTCTCTGTGGTAAGTGCGGCCAAGCCGGAAATTGCTAATTATCCTTTTACCACCTTGGTGCCGAATTTAGGCATGGTGTATTACCGCGATCACAAATCCTTTGTAATGGCCGATATCCCGGGAATTATTGAAGGTGCAGCCGAAGGAAAGGGTCTTGGATATCGTTTTCTACGTCACATCGAGCGCAACGCGTTGCTATTGTTCATGGTGCCCGCCGATGCCGAAGATTATGCCAAGGAATACGAGATTTTGCTGAATGAATTGGTTAAGTATAACCCTGAACTTGCCGATAAGGATAGAATTCTAGCCATCACGAAGAGCGATATGCTCGATGAGGATTTGCAGCAGGAGATCAAGGCCCAATTACCTGAGGGTATCCCCCATATTTTCATTTCATCCGTTGCCAACATGAACATCATGCCCCTCAAGGATATGATTTGGGAACGACTCAATGCATCCGCCTAATGTTTGAGGTCGTAGATAATTTCGATGTGGATGCCATGTACTTATTAAATCACTGGTTACCGGCCAGCACGGATGTATTCTGGCTCGCGGTAACCAAGACCATTACTTGGATCCCCCTCTATCTGGTTATGTTGGTGCGCCTGTTTAAACGCTCGGCGATGGACGTGTTTGTAAAGCGATTAGCCTTGGTGGTTCTTGGCGTCTTACTTTGGGATCAAGGTGCAGAGGTTTTTAAGTATTGGATCGCCCGACCTCGTCCCTGTCAAACCATGGAAGATATCCGTGTCTTAGCGCATTGTAGCACTTATGGCTTTTTTAGCGCACATGCCGCGAATGCTTTTGGACTTGCCTTTTTGTTCCGCAAATGGTTGCACCAAAGTTGGTTCTCGGTGTTATTGATTATTGCCGTTTTTCAAAGCTATTCCCGCATTCATTTGGGGGTTCATTATCCTACAGACCTTTTGGTGGGGGCAGTATGGGGATTTCTCATTAGTTTCGTTTTACATAAAATCGAAAAAACTTGGAGTTGAATGTAATGGCTTATTTGGCAATATTCTTAGGCGGCGGTGCTGGTTCGGTGCTGAGGTTTTCCATGTCGAAAGCAATGGTAGCTCAAGGTTGGTTGCAAGGGCATTGGGCGACATTGGCGATCAATGTGCTTGCGAGCTTTGCCTTGGTCTTGATTGTCGACGCGTACGGTGACAAATCGAAGCTATTTTACCTCTTGTTGTTGGGCACCGGGTTCTGCGGTGGATGGTCGACCTTCAGTACATTTTCGTACGAAACTATTAGTTTGGTCGGTGAAGGTCGCCTTACAGAAGCCGTTCTCTATGTTGTGCTTTCTGTAGTCTTGGGTGCGGGTGCGGCAATAGCGGCCTCCATCTGGGTGATGCGTGAATACGCGGCCTAGCGGAACAGGGTTAATTGGCCCTTCTTCACAATCAACATATCATTTTGACCTTTAGCATATACGCTCCATGCGTAGACGCCTTCAATCGCGTCTTTCCCGTTCGGGTGATTCCCATTCCAACCTTCTGCGGGGTCGGTAGATTGGAACATCACCTCACCCCAGCGGTTGAAAATGATTAGTTCATATTCCTTGATACCCACCGCTGTGCCACGGAATACCTCATTTTCTCCATCGCCATTGGGGGTGAAGGCTGTTGGAATAAATACGAGGGTTTCTGGATTTATACGTACCATGGCCTTCGAAGTATCGGGGCAATTGTAGGTATTGATGACCACGTGTTCGACTTCGAACCATCCGGTGTCGCTGTATGCGTGCACAAAACTTCTGTTGTTAAAGTATAAACTGCCATCTCCCATACCCGTAATGAGTTGGTCGGTGGTGGCTGCGGCGAGATCTGTGAACTCAATATTTGAGGTGTAGATGGTCGCAGAATTTGGATCCAACAGGAATAAGGAGGTAGGTGAAGGATAGACCGTAATGAAATCCGCATAGTTGATGGTAATGGTATCTACACATCCCTCTATGAAGAACACGGTAAGCGTCACATCATATGTGCCGGGATTGGTGTAGGTATAAACAGGCATGCTATCATTGCTCAATACGCCGTCCCCAAAATCCCAATTATAAATGACCTGTCCATCGGTGATAGTGCTGTCCCAGAAGGTGACGGTATAAGGTGCACAGCCTATCTGATTCTCAACGGTGACCTCTGTCGCCGGTCTTCGATAGATGCGTACGGTATCGGTAAAGGTTTCCTCACAACCGTATTCTTCCACTGTGAGGGTGATGATTTGATCGCCCCAATTACTAAAGATAATTGCAGGTGGATTCCAGCCACTAAAGGTTTGAGTGGAGGCATTTGGTCCAAAATTCCAAGTAGCCACCGCATTTCCTCCGTTCGAACTTTGGTTTTGGAAGTTTATCACATTCTCGTCAAAACATACCTTCCCGTTCCAGCTGAAGGCACAGTTCACGGGGTTGTACAACTCATACACCACCTCGGCGGTATCTGTACACGGCCAGCCAGGATTCAGTATGAGTTGAATGGTATAAGTCCCAGTATCTTGGAATGTGTAGGTCGGATTTTGCTGGGTGGAGGAGGCCCCAGGATTGTTTGGATCGTTGAACAACCATAAATAATCGGTACCATTATAGCTACTATCTAAGAAGGTGACAGTTGTACCGTTACACAAAGTATTGGGCTGATAAATCTGTGGAGTGGGGTTTGAGACAACATTACTTTGACAGGTCGTTACATTGAACTGGTAATCCCTTCGAAGGTTTGATAGAAGTACGCCGTTGGAATCGTATTCTTCGGCACAGATGGCGAAAACGAACTGTCCATTTCCGGAAGGTGTTCCGGTTAAGATTCCCGTATTTGGGTCAATAGCCAGGCTTGGAGAGGCAGGCATCGGCGAAGCAGCAGAATAAGGGAATATAAAAGGTACGGGTGTGAAAGGTGGTGCGGACGGAGGAGAAGGTGCTGGGTTACTTTGACTACCTCCGTTAAGAGGTTTACAGAAGCTGTAATAGATGGAGTCCCCGTCTAATTCTTGTGCGGAAAAGTCTACGTACAAGCTATCATCCTTGCACATGACAATAGGTGGGTCGCTATTGAACGCCGCAGAGTTGTTACAGATGGAATCCTGCGGCGGAATTCGGATGAAATATGAGTTGCCCCAAGCCCCAGAGTTGGTGACATTGGTAATCGTATTATTGCGGCAACAGCGTTGGTAGACAATGGTATATCCGTGTGTGGCAACGGGAAGCGTGGTATTGGAGATGTAAGAGGTTTTTTCGGTACACACATTAGGAGGTGTTTGAAGACACGGGTTAGCCACTACTGCAGGAATCCCGATAATTGATCCGCGAGCCACACTTAAAGTC
>DMQR01000074.1:5516-6233 GCA_003455605.1 Cryomorphaceae bacterium
GAGCCACACATAAAGTTGTGACTAGTGTGTTTTGATTTGGGCCGCCGTAAATAGCAATGGGTGCATATTGGTCGAACGCCGCCCCGGAGGAATTGCAATCTCGGTATAAGATTAATTTTATTTGGTAGGTATTACCTGATGAACTGCTGCTCAAACATTTATACGAAATCTCCCCACCAACAAGGTGTGCTGCATGGGCCGGTGCGAATGCCCAAAGGCCAACGATTAAAATCAGGAGTTTACGCATGCGCTAAAAGTACCAAATATTGTGTCTAGATAACACAATTAGAGCGCCATGGTTTCGAAAGGAATAATTGTATTGAATCCATTGGAATCCAGCCATTGGCGATTTTCCTCAAAACGAGTGAGCATCACGAAATCTCCGCCCCATCCGCCGAGGCTTTTTGCTTGGCCATGAATGCCCTGAAAAGGCCCTTCAATGGCGCGCTCAAGTCCCAAATGGTTTGCGATTAAAAGTTCGTGTTGTTCGATGATGGACTCTAATTCGTCTAGGGAGTCGGCCCTTAGAAAGGCCTCGCTCAACTGAGAAATTTCCTCGCATTGCACTAGAGAAAAGGGTTTACTGTCGACTAGTTGTAAACTGCTGTCGGTTTGTTGCTTCTCGCCGCGGTAGACGAAAACGACGGACTGCAGAACTTTAGGTAATTGGACCCTATAGACCTCCGGCTCGCCATCTATGAGGGAATAGGAAATAGA
>DMQR01000169.1 GCA_003455605.1 Cryomorphaceae bacterium
ATGGTGATTAATTTCCAAAAACCTAGTCTTCAACTGAATTGTCCGGACGAATTAAGAGAGGCTTTGACCCAGAGTTTATCCCAGTTTTTCGCAATACAAACCGAGGAAGGTGCTAAACTGGGGCTGGAATCTAGTATCGATCTATTCACAGAAACCTCTAACCGAGGCACCCACAAAGTCATTATTGAGGGAACTTTTATTATGACAGCCATTGAGGAATATGTTAATGTACTTTGGAAAAGCTCAAATTCCATTGAAGGTACCTCCATATCAAGTTCTAAAGAACGTGCCATGCAAAGTGCTAAGAACGCGTTTTTAGAAGATTTCAACTACTTCGTACTGCCCCAACTCCAAAGAAGTTTGGACTACTAACACATTTACTATGCATGCATAGTAATATTTTCTATCTTAGAGCCTCGTAAGTCATTTACATGAGGCCGGAAGAAACCTTTGATTTTCGCATTCGTAGATGTTGGATCGGCATGTCCAAGATGTACAACGAACTCGTTAGTGCCAGTGGCATTACCGTATCGGTTGGCTTTGCCTTATTGAATATGGATGTGAAAGAGGGAACTCCTTCCACAGCACTTGGACCGAAAATGGGCATGGAAAGTACCTCGTTGAGCCGCTTACTCAAAAACATGGAAAGTGCTGGACTTATTTTTAAAGAAGCCCATCCCGAAGATAAACGCAGTGTATTGCTCAAGCTTACCCCGCTCGGTCTAGAAAAACGCAATGCGAGTCGTGATGCTGTATTTAAGTTCAACGCCGCTATTTCGAATTCTTTGGGCGATACACAATCCCAATCCTTCTTTAAGGCAATGGATGTTATTGAACAAAACATTGAACTATTGAGATCACCAATTCAAATCTCTTAGTTCATTTCGCGCGCCCTAGTATAAATACCCGGGATTTCCCAAAAGCCTATTACAGTGTAAACAAATCGTCGTTATTGATTTTAATTACGATTTTTTTTATTTTTAGATAACGCACATCTAAACCGCCATAACGATGACTGATAATAAGTATTGTCCTAAATGCCATTCCAAGAACTTTGTGAAAAGTGGAATAATTAAGGAGCGACAGCGATTTAAATGCAAATCCTGTAACTATTATTTCACTGTTCAAAAGCTTGGAAAACGTATTGAAGGAGAATATGTAATTAAAGCGCTTCAACTCTACCTGGAAGGGATAAGTTTCAGAGAAATAGAACGAATTTTAAACGTTTCACACGTGAGCGTGATGAACTGGGTAAAAACCTATAACATCAAAAGGCCAAAGACCGCAGCCAATATCCAACCTGAAGTTCAAATCCTGAAACATAAGGAAGTACTTGCTCTTTTGGATGATGAAAGTAACATTGACCATGGGGGGTTATTGGTAACTCCCATGGACAGTAAGTATTTGGTATTGACCTGGAAAAAACGCTTCGGGAAGAAGAATACCAAACTCTAAATGAGCCGCTACTTCATAGATAGCTTCGAGGAATACGAAGAAGCTTACAAAGCCTCAGTAGAAAATCCCGAAGCCTTCTGGGATAATATTGCCGCCACATTCACTTGGCAAAAGCCCTGGGATAAAACACTGGAATGGGAATTCAATACTCCCCATGTAAAGTGGTTCCAAGGCGGTGTTTTAAATATCACTGAAAACTGTTTGGACCGTCATCTAGAAGAAAGAGGCGATGATATTGCCTTGATGTGGGAACCGAATGACCCAAAGGAGCAAGAGGTGCGCATGACCTTTAAAGAATTACACTCAGAGGTCTGCCGTTTCGCGAATGTCCTCAAGGCTAAAGGGGTCAAAAAAGGTGATCGTGTAGCGGTGTATATGCCTATGGTGCCTCAACTGACTATTGGGGTATTGGCCTGTGCTAGAATTGGTGCAGTACACTCCGTAGTATTCGCAGGATTTTCTTCTAATGCTCTTGCCGATCGTATCAACGACAGCCAGTGCGTATGCGTATTGACCTCAGACGGCATGTACCGTGGCGCCAAGGCGTTGCCGGTAAAAAATACCGTGGATGAGGCGTTGAAAAACTGTACTTCTGTAAAGAGCGTGATCGTGGTAAAGCGCGACGGTCGCGACGTAAAAATGGTAGAAGGCCGTGACCACTGGTATGCAGAGGCAGCGGCTGAAGTTAGCGCGGATTGTGCGCCAAAGCCTATGGACGCTGAAGATATGCTCTTCATCCTTTACACTTCTGGCTCTACCGGTAGGCCTAAGGGTGTCGTTCACACTTGTGGTGGATACATGGTCTATGCCGCCTACAGCTTCCAGAACGTATTCCAATACGAGCCCGGCGATGTGTACTGGTGTACTGCTGATGTAGGTTGGATCACCGGCCACAGCTACATTATCTATGGACCGCTATTGAACGGTGCTACTACGATGATGTTCGAAGGAGTGCCTACCTACCCGGATGCGGGTCGTTTTTGGGACGTTTGTGATAAGTATAAAGTGAACCAATTCTACACTGCCCCAACAGCGATACGAGCATTAATGGCGTGCAATGACAACTTCGTTGAGCGTGCAGATTTAAGCTCCCTGAAGGTCATAGGATCTGTGGGTGAGCCAATCAATGCTGAAGCATGGCACTGGTACAATCAGAAAGTCGGACACGGAAGATGTCCTATCGTGGATACGTGGTGGCAAACTGAAACAGGAGGGATTATGATCTCTGGTTTGGGTGCACACAGTCCACAACGTCCGACCTACGCGGGTCGTCCACTCCCTGGTATTGAACCGGTTCTTTTAGACGGCGACGGTAATGAAATCACGGGCGATGGCGTAGAGGGATATTTGTGCTTAAAACACCCTTGGCCGTCAATGTTGCGCACGACTTATGGCGATCACGAGCGTTGTAAAAACGTATACTTCAGCAATTACGAAGGCTATTACTTTACCGGAGATGGTGCACGCCGTGAAGACGGTATGTTCCGCATCATTGGTCGTGTGGATGATGTCATCAACGTCAGTGGACATAGATTCGGTACCGCCGAAATTGAGAATGCCATCAATGCCTCTTCTGTGGTGACAGAAAGTGCTGTGGTAGGTTATCCCCACGACATTAAGGGTCAAGGCATCTATGCTTATGTGATTCTTGAAGAAGGTGATCACAACAAACAAGCTGTGATAAGTGCAATCTTGAGTTCGGTTGTTAACGAAATTGGTCCCATTGCAAAACCAGATGTCATACAGATTGTGCCTAGTTTACCAAAAACACGATCGGGAAAAATCATGCGGAGAATACTTCGGAAAGTTGCTGAAGGCGATACGAATAATCTTGGCGACACTTCGACATTACTTGACCCAAGTATTGTCGAAACAATCATTGCCGATGCTCAACCTGATTCCTGATTGTTACCTTCGCTTTATGATTATATACCGCAAAGCTACCGCTCAAGATATGGACCAAGTCTATGGACTCATCATAGAACTTGCCGTGTATGAACGTGAGCCAGATGCGGTAACCATTACACCAGCAGATCTCATTCAACATGGTTTTGTCGATGAAAAATTCGAATGCTTTGTGGCTGAAGATTCTGAGACCAGTAACCTAGTAGGTATGGCACTCTTCTACCCGCGTTACAGCACTTGGAAAGGTCCGACCCTCCATCTCGAGGATTTATACATCAAAAAAGAAATGCGTGGCCGTAACATCGGCGATGAGCTATTCAAGCGAGTTGCTAAAGTAGCTGCTGAACGTGGTGTAGGCCGTATGGAGTGGAGCGTATTGGAATGGAACGAGCCCGCCTTGAACTTTTATAAAAAACATGATGCGAACCTAGATCCCGAATGGCACCAAGGCACCTTAACCCGTAAAGATTTAGAACGATACCTATGAGTACACCCCTCGTATTCAAGTTTGGAGGTGCATCCGTTAAAGATGCTCAAAGTGTGCGCAACGTGGTGGCTATTATTGAACGCTATCCGGACCGCCCCATGGTGGTGGTGGTCAGCGCGATGGGCAAAATGACCAATGCTTTCGAAAGTGTTGTTAGCTCTTGGGCGCAGGAGGACCTTCTTGGCGCTACTAAGGCGCTTCAAGGCATCCAAGATTTTCACGAGGGCATCATCACAGAATTGTTCCAACAGATACCGATCGATTTGCAGACAGATTTAGCACAATGGTATGAGGATTTAGGCCAATTAGTACAGCCATCCGACCGCTCCTACAGCGAACAGTACGACAGCATAGTACACCACGGTGAACTCATCTCTACCCGCATTGTCCAAGCCTTCGTAAATACTCGTATACCTGCCCTTTGGCTCGATACCCGAACCCTCATTAAAACAAATGATCTGTTCCGTCGCGCAACCGTAAAATGGGGGCCCACTCAAGAGTGCATCTCCGCCGCGGTCCAAGAATCAAAGGTGTATTTTGTGCAAGGTTTTATTGGTAGTGATCCCGCGGGCCGCCCGACGACCTTGGGTAGAGAAGGATCAGATTATACTGGGGCCGTATTCGCCTACTGCCTTGGCGCCAACAGCCTCACCATATGGAAGGATGTACCTGGAATGCTAAACGGAGATCCTAAAACCTTCCAAAACACCAAGCTCATTGAAGAATTACCTTTTTGTGAAGCGATAGAATTGGCCTTTTATGGCGCTTCTATTATTCACCCGAAGACCATTCAGCCTCTGCAGAAAAAGGGCATTCCATTGCGCATTAGAAGTTTTGTAGACCCAGCAGCAACAGGCACCGTCATTACCAGCGCCGACCAGGCAACTCCGCAGGTTCCAAACTTCATCCTAAAGAAAAACCAAGCGCTACTCTCCATCAGTACGAAGGATCTAGCATTCATCGCCGAATATCACCTCAGCGCAGTATACCAGTTGTTTGCGGAAAAAGGTGTTGTAGTCAATATGATGCGTAATACTGCCACCGAAGCGGTATTCTGTCTAAACAACGACGCCATAATCGTTCCCAAGGTCATTGCAGCCCTTCAAAGTGATTTCAACCTCACCTTCACTTCAGACGTTGAGCTATTGACCATTCGTCATTACAACGAGTCCGATGTGGTTCGTGAAACGGAAGGATTGACAATATTACAAGAACAGCGCACCCCTGATACGGTGCAGTTCGCCTTTCAAAGAAATTAAAGCACATCGAGAATTTTCGCGGCCAGGCCAGCACCCATCTTCTCGAAACTCTCCTTTGTCCATCCTGCGATGTGCGGGCTAAGCGTGACATTTTCTTGATTCATCAGCCACTGCAGAGAATGGGGCATTTCCCCTTCGAACAGGTTGGTGAAGCTTTTCTTTTCAAATTCAAGGACATCTAAACCCGCTCCTACAACCCTTCCCATCTTCATCGCCCGAACCAACGCTTCTGTCTGAAGGATTTGACCGCGGGCGGTATTCAGGAAATATATAGGATTTTGAAAGGCGTTGAAAAAAGTGTCATCGGCAAAATAGCGAGTCTCCTCTGTAAGCGGCAAGTGAAGACTAATGATGTCACACTTTTGCTGAAGCTCTTCCAAGGTGGATTCGGTAATGCCGACGTGGGCATAGCCAGTTTTGTACTTATCGTAGGCCAGCACGATTACGCCCAAGGCGGCGAGCAGGCGAGCGAATTGGCTCCCAATCACCCCGTAACCAATGATACCTACGGTACGACTTCGCAATTCCAGCCCTTTATTTTCCTCACGGCGCCAAACCCCCTCTTTTATTTCACAGTGCGCTCGTGGGAGGTGATTGAGCAATCCGAGTAACATCCCTAAAGAGTGCTCTGCCACCGCTTGGGCATTGCCTTCTGGTACGCGCAAGCAAGGAATACCGCGAGACTTGGCATAATCCACATCAATATTCTCGAGCCCCGCCCCTAATCGCCCAATGACCTTGAGATTCGGAAATAGATCGATGACCTCACGGGTCACGGGAAATCGCGATCGAATGACCACTACTTCCGCGGTAAAATAATGAGATGGGAAGTCCTTTGGGGCCAATTCGTACTCACGCCACAAGCAAATTCCGCCTTGTTCAAGACCTTGCTCTAACAACGGATGGGTATAGTCGAGCAGTAAGGCGTTCATCAATAACCAATAATGAGTCGTCCGATCTGGAAATAAATCAACAGGCCGATGACATCGTTCGCAGTAGTAATAAAAGGACCCGTGGCCAATGCTGCATCAACGTTGAATTTGTTCAGCATGAGCGGAATAAAAGTTCCAAATAAAGAAGCAAAGATGATGACGGCTAACAGGGAAACACTAACGGTGAGCGTAACTAATTGGCCATAGCCTAAAATCAAACCTGATCCGAGCATTACCGCTCCCAAAATCAATCCATTGACCAAACCAACAGACAACTCCTTGAACAACTTCTTGGTCATGTTATGATCTGCCTTGTTGTTGGCCAAGGCTTGTACCACGATGGCTGAAGATTGCACCCCAACATTCCCGGCCATCGCCGCAATTAGCGGCATGAATAAGGCTAAGGCCGGCACACTTTCAATATCACCCTCGTTTTCACCCAACATCAAGGCCACGATTAACCCACCGAACAAGCCAATGAGCAACCATGGAATACGAGCACGCGTAATGTGCAACACGGTATCGTCGCTCTCTACCTCGTCGGTCAAACCAGAAGCTAATTGGTAATCGCGCTCCGCTTCTTCGCGGATGAAATCCACCACATCATCAAGAGTAATACGACCTAACAACTCTCCAGCGGCATTGACCACGGGGATAACAAAAAGGTCATACTTCTGCATGGTATTGGCCACTTCCTCTGCCGGAGTTGTGGACAGTACTGTATGTTGAATAGGAGTATAGAGTTCGGAAATATTTTCAGCACGATTGGCCGTCAAGAGCTTCTTCAAGCTCAATTTCCCCACAAGAATATCATCTTCGTTGACCACATAAACAGCGTGGACACGGTCGACATTTTCTGCCTGCGTTCGCATGGCTGCCACACATCTGAGTGCGGTCAAACCCTCTTGAACTTTCACGTATTCCGTCGCCATCAAGGCA
>DMQR01000018.1 GCA_003455605.1 Cryomorphaceae bacterium
CCACACTGTTGATGCTACCAACTTCGCATCAGGTGTGTACTTCTACACTGTTCAATCAGGTGATTACCGCATCACGAAGAAATTGATTGTGGAGTAAGTGAAATTTTTTAACAAACTAAAAACCCCCGTGGCGCAGCCGTGGGGGTTTTTTGTGCCTTAGATTTTTCTTCCTGTGTAGCGGGGAGGAAATTCTTTAATACTGCATTAGATCTTCGATGGCCGCTTGAAGCTTACTCTGGGCTAAATAGCCTTCCTCCAATGTTTGGTGGAAGGGCACAGGTGTTGCATCGGAAGCGACTAGAGTAATAGGACCGTCTAATTGGTCCCAACATTCTTTCGATAAGAGGCTCACCACGTGTTCGCCATAACCACCGACGGCCACATCCTCTTGCAATACGATCACCTTACCCGTTTTGTAAACGCTTTGTTTGATCCCTTCGATATCGAGCGGCACTAAGGTTCTCATGTTGAAGATTTCAACTTGACCCTTCAGTCCCATAGCTTCCAAAGCCTCTAGGGCCCAATGCACCCCCATACCGTAGGTGATGATGCTCAAGGCATCGCCCTGTGTCACAACGGTACCCGTACCTAATGGTATACTGACTTTTCCTAGAGGCACCTCTTCTTTCAATGTGCGATACAAGGCCTTGTGCTCGAAGAACATTACTGGGTTTGGGTCCGCGAAACTCGCCAAGAGCAGCGCCTTCGCTTCGCTCGGGAACGCGGGATACACCACCTTTAATCCAGGCGTATGTGTGAACCATGCCTCGGTACTTTGCGAGTGGAAGGGCCCTGCAGCTACGCCCGCACCTGTCGGCATCCTGATGACCACATCCACCGCCTGGCCCCAACGCCAGTGCAGTTTTGCCAAATTATTGACGATTTGATTGAATCCGGTGCTAACAAAATCCGAGAACTGCATTTCCATCATGGCCTTACCGCCAGAAATGGCATAGCCGAGTGCGGATCCTACAATGGCGCTCTCACATAGTGGCGTATTGCGTACTCGGTCCTCGCCAAATTTCTCGGTATATCCTTCGGTTGCTTTGAAAACGCCACCATAGGCACCAATATCTTGCCCCATGTAGACCAATTCCGGCCACTCTTCTAGCGCCACGCCCAACGCATCGTGGATGGCGTCGATCATGCGCATTTCCCGCGAACCCTCCCCCGTCCAGTGGGGATCTACCGCTGGTGCATAGAGATCATTGTGACTTTCTTGCGCATCGTACCTAGGGCCATCTAACGCCAAAGCTGCATGGAAGGCTTCGTCGACCTCAGATTTGAATTGATCCATTTTATCGTCCAATTCCTCTTGAGTCAATCCCCAATAACTCAGATTATTTTGAATCAAGGCCATCGGCTCCTCCTCCATCGCCGCATCAATCATGCCCTCTGGATAATATTTGGTTCCGCTAGCCTCCTCATGACCACGAATACGGAAGGTCCGGGCTTCGAGTAGAATAGGTTTCTGCTCTTCACGCGCAAAAGCCGCGGCCTCGCTAAACGCTCGGCCTCCCTCCTGCAAATCATTGGCGTTAAAGGATCGGGCTTCCATACCATAGGCAGGGCCCTTATCTAAGAATGACTTAAAGACAAACTGTTGTTCTTCTGGGGTACTCAATCCCCAGTAGTTTCGTTCGACGACGAAGACTACGGGGAGGTTCCAAACGGCCGCGACATTCAACGCTTCGTGGAAATCTCCCTGAGAAGTCGCCCCATCGCCGGTAAAGGCCAACACACATTTTCCCGTTCGGAGCATTTTTTCACGCAAAGCCAATCCACAAGCCAGTCCCAATTGGGCACCGAGATGACTAATCATCCCTATAATGTGGTGCTCTTGGCTCCCAAAGTGAAAGCTGCGGTCGCGTCCTTTTGTGAAACCTTCGGGCTTGCCTTGGAATTGGGCAAAAAGCCGCAGTAAAGGTACTTCACGAGCAACAAAGACGCCTAGATTTCGGTGCATCGTACAGATGTACTCGTCTGATGCCAGTGCATGGGTAGCAGCAACGCTCAACGCTTCCTGTCCAAAGGAGCTGAACCACTTGGAAATCCTACCTTGACGCAAGTAGATCAACATTTTCTGTTCAATGGTGCGAGCGCGTAGAAAATCGTCGAGTAATCGCTCGTTTTCGGTGGTGTGGTTCATAACTTCTGTTCGGGCAGTCTCTGGTCGTATGATTGACTGCCAAAAGGTAGTTATTTTTGTAATTGTTAACCTAATCGCATAGATATGGCTTTTATACCAACTTTAGATCTGGCCCATTGGACCAAGGGCACCCCGGAACAGCGTAAGCAGTTTGCTGCAGATCTCGGCAAAGCCTACACGGATATCGGCTTCGTAACCATAACAAATCACGGCTTTAGCGATGAAATGCAAGCCAAACTCTACAGTGAAGTAGAGACCTTCTTCGGACAGGACACCCATACCAAGAGAAAATACGAGATCGCCTCACTAGCAGGGCAACGTGGATATACGAGCTTTGGCCGCGAGCATGCTAAGGGTATTTCAGCGAAGGATTTGAAAGAATTTTGGCAAGTTGGACAACCAGAGCCGGCTTACAATGGACCAGAATACCATGACAATGTCCACGTAGACGAGCGTCCAGATTTTGCGCCGACCTTTGTAAAAGCCTACCAGCAACTGGAAAGCGTAGGACTCGACATGTTGAGTGCAATTGCCACTTATTTAGAATTGGACCCAGATTATTTCCAACCTTGGGTAAAAGGAGGAAATAGCATCTTACGCGCCATCCACTACCCTCCTATTACTGAAGACCCGGGAGATAGCGTACGTGCTGGGCAGCACGAAGACATTAACCTGATCACCCTGTTAATGGGTGCGAGCGCGGAAGGCCTCGAGGTATTGAATAAACAGGGGCAATGGGTGGGTATTACTGCCATTCCAGGAGCGCTGGTAGTAAACGTAGGTGATATGCTTCAGCGTTTGACGAACGGTTGCATGAAATCAACGACACACAGAGTTGTGAATCCTCCTAAAGAACAATGGGGATCCCCGCGTTTTAGCATTCCATTCTTCCTACACCCCGTGGGTAAAATGCCATTGAACGCTTTAGCGCAATGTATCAGCGATACACGCCCAAAAGCCTTTGACGACATCACGGCTGGTGAATATTTGGACGAGCGCTTGGTAGAAATCGGTCTCAAGAAAAATTAATCGTGCGAATAGACATCATTTCAGTAATGCCCGAGCTCCTAAAGGGTCCTTTTTCGCATAGCATCCTCAAGCGTGCGGCGGATAAAGGCATTGCCGAAGTTCGTTTGCATAACTTGCGTGAATTTGGTGCCGGCAAACATCAACAGGTAGATGATTACCAGTATGGCGGAGGCGCCGGTATGGTCATGCAATGTGAGCCTATTGTAGCCTGTGTAGAGAAACTCCAAAGCGAACGTGATTATGAGGCTGTATTGTATATGACGCCGGATGGCAAGCGTTTCGATCAACGCGATGCCAATGCCTTGAGTTTAATGGGCAATATGATCCTTATTTGTGGTCATTACAAGGGTATCGACCAGCGCATTCGTGACCATTGGGTGACCCACGAGTTTAGTATTGGGGATTACGTCCTTTCGGGCGGAGAATTGGCCGCAGCGGTCATTACCGACGCGATAATTCGACTCATTCCTGGAGTGCTGAACGACGAGACCTCTGCGCTTACCGATACTTTTCAAGATGACTTATTGGCGCCACCCGTGTATACGCGACCGGAAGAGTTCCGAGGCCATCGAGTTCCGGAAATCTTGCTTAGCGGAAATAACAAGGCTATTGACCTGTGGCGTGAGGAACAAGCCTACAAGCGAACGAAGGAGCGCCGCCCAGATTTACTAGAAGATTAAAACAGGTGAAGGTCCGTGATGGCCTCTCTGCCTAAGTGCTCGTTAATCGAAGCAATAATCTTAGATTTTACCATCAATAATTCTTTGCGGACGACGGACGAATCTAATTGGACTACTAATACCTTATTCTGCACTTTTTTGGTGGTGGTCTGCCTCGTGACTGACGGACCTAGCACATCATCCCATGCCTTCAGTATCATTGCATCGTCGAAACCACGGCGCAATCTGTAGCGCTCGAGGAACAACGATAACGCCTCGCCCATAGTTTGTTCGTTAGAGGATTTGTACTTCGCCATTATCTGAAATTTCAAAAGTGGTATGATTGAGTTCTAGGTTGTCGCTGAGTTGCTGCATTCGCTCAGGATGGGTGTCAGTAATAAAGATCTGCCCAAACTCCTCTGTATTTACAAGTTGCAAGAGGTTGGCCACTCGGCCTTCGTCTAACTTATCGAAAATATCGTCCAATAGCAGTAGTGGCGGCATATTCATGTGGCGCTTATTTACTTCGAATTGAGCCAATTTCAGTGCGATTAAAAAACTCTTTTGCTGCCCTTGCGACCCTACTTTTTTAATCGGATGCTCGCCCAACGTGAAGGTCAGATCATCGCGATGCGTTCCCGCCGACGTGTATTGCAACACCCTATCCTTTTCCATATTCGAGGCCAGTAACTCCTCCATGGAAGCGGTAATTAGTTGACTCTTATAAGTCAAACCGACTTTTTCTTTTCCTCCGGAAAGCACCTCATAATAGTTTTGAAGTAGCGGGGCCAATTCCTCTACAAACCCCTGACGGGCCTCAAAGATTTGGATACTGTATTCGACCAATTGATTATTGTACAACTCCAGCATCTCGGCATCAAAAGTTCTGTTCTTGGCAAAGTACTTCAACGTCGTATTACGCTGGGAAAGAGCTCTATTGTATTGAATCAACGCGCGCAAATAGTTCGAATCACTCTGTGAGATGGTCGTATCCATCCATTTTCTGCGCACCTCAGCCGCATCAATAATTAGGTCGCGGTCCATCGGCGAGATCATTACCACAGGTAAATACCCGATATGATTTGCCAATCGCTCCAACTCTTTTCCATCCACTCTAATCTTTTTTTTCTGCCCTTTTTTAAGGCCTAGATCCACTAAATGCTCTGAATTATTCCGCTCAATATGGGCTTTAACCAAGGACATTGTCTCCCCATGAGTGATGGTTTGACCGTCCGTAAGGTTCAGGTAACTCTTTGTCAAGCTCAGGAAATGCAAAGCATCCAGCACATTTGTCTTCCCGTTTCCATTGTTTCCAGAGATGATATTCACCTTGGGATTGAAGGACCAATTCGACGCGCGATGGTTTTTAAAATGTGTGAGCTCTAATTGCTTGACCAAAAGGTTTTTCATAGCTACAAAAATAGGCTTCTAAGCTTCAAAATTTATAGTATTTTTGGCGGACTTAATTCAAGAAGCAATATGGCTAATAAAAAACAACGACCAGCAGTAGAAGAAAACCTCGGATTTGATAGCGTAGAACAAACCTTGACTAAAACAGAGCAGTTCCTCGAGAACAACGCCCGTCAGGTAGGTATCGCTGTAGGTGCTCTCGTAACCGTCGTTTTGATATTGTTTGCCTACAACACATATATAGTTCAGCCAAAAGCAGAAGAAGCTGCCAAAGAAATGGCAAAAGCCATAAAGTGGTTCGAAACAGATTCAATGGATCTGGCTTTGAACGGTAATAACGCTTACTTCGGTCTATTGGACATCATGGACGAGTACAGTAGCACGCCTTCTGGAAATAGCGCGCATTACTACGCGGGAATAGCTTACTACACTAATGGAGATTTCGAAAGTGCCATTGATCAAATGGACCAGTACGACGCAGATGATGTAGCGACCGCTGCCATGGCTTTTGGTGTCATTGGTGATGCATTCGTAGAATTGGGCCAAATGGAAGATGCCGCAGATTACTATAACAAGGCTTATAAAGCCACTGAAAATAACTTTACAACTCCCCTATTCTTATGGAAAGCAGGTTTGGCTTATGAAGCAATGGGCGAGAAACGTGAAGCTGTGAAATTATACGAGCGCATCGAATCTAATTATCCAGATAGCCGTCAAGCACAAGGCATCACCGGAGTAATCGCCGCTCTTAAATAA
>DMQR01000166.1:0-1523 GCA_003455605.1 Cryomorphaceae bacterium
ATTCCTTGAAGATCTAGAGTTAATTGACCAAGATCATAAAAATTTTTCAATTGAAACTCCACTTAGAGACGATGCCTTTGAACTTTCAGACGGTGAAAAAATCACTCAAATAGAGTCAAAATTTCGTGATATCATGGAGATTCTAGGATTGGACTTAACTGATGATAGTTTGAACGGCACACCGCATCGTGTTGCTAAGATGTACGTAAAAGAGGCTTTCTCTGGTCTAAACCCGGCCAATAAGCCAGACATGAAGTTGTTTGCGAATAAATACGCCTACAATGACATGTTAATCGAGAAAAATATCACAGTACACTCTCATTGCGAACACCACTTCGTACCCATCCTCGGAGTATGTCACGTTGCGTACATTCCTAACGGCCGCGTTGTAGGCTTGAGTAAATTAAATCGAATCGTTCGACATTATGCCAAAAGACCTCAAGTTCAAGAGCGTTTGACTCGTCAAATTGCTGAGGCACTTATGGAGGGTTTAGGTACCAAAGACGTTGCAGTGTATTTAGATGCTGAACACTTATGTGTCAAAACCCGTGGAATTGAAGACAACGGTAGTTCTACAATTACTATGTCTTTTCATGGAGAATTTCAAAAAGACATGAACAAAAAAGCATTTCTCGAGTCATTTAGATGATGAAGGAAGCAAGTATTTTTTGGTTTAGACGCGACCTTAGGCTGGAAGACAATGCCGGACTTTGGAAAGCACTGAAGAGTGGGCATCCTGTGGTGCCTATTTTTATTTTTGATAGAAACATCTTAGATAAACTTCAGGATAAATCTGATGCTCGAGTGTCGTTTTTACATCAACGATTAACTGAGTTACAATACCAATTAACTCGGATGGGTAGCTCCCTACACGTATTCTATGGCACGCCCATCGAGGCTATGAATATTATAAGTCAAACGTACACTGTAAAGAGTGTGTTTCTGAATCGCGACTATGAACCCTACTCTCGTGAGCGAGACGAGGATATTTACAAATACTGGAATGAGCATAATATTACCGTGGTCGGGGCTAAAGATCATGTCATCTTTGAAAAGAACGAAGTAGTAAAGGGTGACGGCACACCGTACTTAGTATTTAGTCCATATGGTAAGGCCTGGCGTAAAAAACTGACTGACTACCATGCTAAAGCCTATCCCAACGCCAAGTATTTCAAAAATTTCTTCAAGCAACAGCCAATAGCAATTCCTACATTAGAGTCGATGGGCTTTACAGGTACTGAGGTTTCATTTCCGTCATACAAAGTAGACGAAAGTATTATTAAGACCTACGATGCTACTCGGAATTTTCCTGCCAATGAAAAGGGAACTACAAGACTTGGTATACACTTAAGATTCGGTTCAATCTCTGTGCGCAGTCTTCTGCGTAAGGGTCTAGTTGGTAATGACACCTTCGTCAATGAACTGATATGGAGAGATTTCTTTCAAATGGCTTTGTATTATTTCCCAGACAGTCGAGAAAAAGCCATCAAACCTAAATACGACCTGATTCCTTGGGAGACAAA
>DMQR01000166.1:1912-6450 GCA_003455605.1 Cryomorphaceae bacterium
GGTATGCGAGAATTGAACACTACGGGCTATATGCACAATCGTGTTCGAATGATTGTAGCTAGTTTTCTAACAAAGCATTTGCTTATTGACTGGAGATTAGGTGAGCGCTACTTCGCAGAAAAATTATTGGATTTTGATTTAGCTAGTAACATAGGAGGTTGGCAATGGGCCAGTGGGTCAGGATTAGATGCTGCACCTTATTTCCGAGTGTTCAATCCTACTTCTCAAATGGAGAAGTTCGACAAGGACCTGAGGTATATTAGAAAATGGGTACCAGAACTGGACACAAATCTTTATCCCAAGCCAATTGTAGAACACAAATGGGCACGAGAGCGCTGCTTAGAAAGGTTTAAGGAGGCGCTAGCTTAACTTATCCAGCCGTGTTATACCCGAAGAGTTGCTTGTCTTTGATCACAGTATCTACATATTGCGGTAGGCACTCTTCCCAACCATTTTCGCCACTACGAATCATTTCTAAGACTTCATGTGAGAATATGTTGCTAATACTTTGATCATATTCTTCAATATCTAAAATACGGTTATGGAAAAATAGATAGTCCATAATCGGGCGGAACCTTGGATGAACATCTATATCTTCCTTACGCTTTAAATTGGATGTTGAATTATCGAGGAATGGATATACTAAAATCTTTAAATCCTTAGAAAACATTCGCCCAAAGGCTTCCAATATGCCTCCTTGAAGATCGCGGTAATATTTATCTTGGAACAATTCGCTTAGATTATCTACTCCCAAAACCAATCCTTGTCTCTTCTTTGAGAATCGACCAAAATAATCTACTAGTTTGTAGTATTCTTGGTAATTCGAAATCAGTACTGTCTGTCCAAGGCTACAAAGGATTTCTGCTCGGTCCAAGAAATCTTGTTCATCGATCTCTCCGTCTGCCAAAAGGTTATTCAAGGTAATTTCCCATAAGACTACGGTCTTATCAGGATTAACTCGCTTATCGCTGGCAAACACCTCGTAACCCCGCTTGATCATATCTATATTCACTTTCGTTACCGGTCGGAACCTTCCACGCATTGTAAGGATATTCTTTTTATAAAGTAATTCAGCAGGTAAACGATTATTTCCTTCTGGGCCAAAGATCACAGCATCTGTGTAGCCGTTTTTAATTAGTTGAAGCGACATTAATCGATTATCAACATCTTTAAAATCTGGTCCCGAGAAATTAACCAAATCAATCTCTATGGCCGAACCGTCGATATTGTCGTACAAGCTTTTCAAGAACTCCTTGCAATCCTCGTAAGAGTTGTATGCTGCGTAAATGAGGTTGGTTCCTAAGCGACCGACCGTTTCCTGCTGGTGCTTAGCCTCATTTTCATGGAGTCTGAAGTGAATAATGATATCATTCGTGCCTTTCATTGGTGCCGTTTGGAAGCGAATACCCATCCAACCGTGTCCCTTGAAAGTTTTGGCGAAGTTGATTGTGGCCACCGTATTGGCATAGGCGAAGTAGGTTTTCTCTGGGTGATCGTTTCGATCTAGACGCTTTTCGATGAGATTATACTCATGCTTAAGCATTTTTCTTAATCTGCTTTCGGTGACATAGCGACGATCTTCTTCAATGCCATATATATCGTCAGAGAAGGCCTTGTCGTAGGCACTCATTGCTTTCGCAATGGTTCCTGAGGCCGCCCCCGCTCTAAAAAATTCACGAACTGTTTCTTGCCCGGCCCCTATTTCTGCGAATATCCCGTAGATATCCGAGTTTAGGTTAATTTTGAGTGCCTTTTGGGCGGTAGTAAGAATGACGCGGTCCTTCATACTTTGTCTGATAGGTAGTTGATATAACAAAAGTAATGCTTCCTAAGGTATCTCTGCAGAAGATTACGGGTTAATTCCGAGCAATAAATGGACCAAGATGGTGAATTGATATTCTTAGGTACGGGAACCTCTCAAGGTATTCCTGTCATAGGCTGTGAATGTGAAGTATGTCGCAGTGAGGACCCAAGAGATAAACGTTCGCGATCCTCAGTTCATTTCGCTTTTAATGGATTAGGCATTCAGATAGATACTGGACCAGATTTTAGGACCCAGATGTTGCGCGAAGGATTGCACCAAGTAGATGCTGTACTCTTTACGCACGAGCACCAAGATCATATCGCGGGTCTTGACGATATTCGCCCCATGATCTTCAGGACCAAAAAAGCCATGCCCTTGTTCGGCCAAGAACGAGTAATTGCAAGAATTAAGCAAGCTTTCCATTACGCCTTTGAGGAGCAGCCTTATCCTGGTGCTCCAAAATTTGATGTATACTCCATTGATGAATTGGACACCCTTACAATTGGAAATGTGGATGTTCAACCCATCCCGGTAAACCACGGTCAACTTCCCATTTTAGGCTATAGGATAGGGGATATTGGCTACGTCACCGATGTGAAAACAGTACCGGATAGCTCGCTTGATAAATTACAGGGATTGAAGACCTTGGTGTTTGATGCCCTGCATCATTATCCCCATCAGAGTCATTGTACACTCGAGGAGGCCGTAGAATGGGCAAAGAAAATTGATGCCGATCACACCTACTTCATTCATTTGAGCCATCACATGGGTACACACGAGCAAACGGAAGCTCAGTTACCGGATGGAATCCACATCGCATACGATGGGCTTAGATTACCAGTAAAATTGAGTTACTCTCCTAGAATAGCACCTTTTACAACCACAGCTTTTACAGCATGTTTGGTTGTACTTCCTATCATTGGATTGTTGAATGCCTTGCTTGCAAATCCAGTCCAGTCTTGACCTTCTTGAGAAATCACTGTCAATTCTGCTACACCACCTTCATTGATGCAAATCTCGGGCATGCCAAGGATGGCGCGAGGATTAGTGCTGAGCAATGCCTGTATACGCTCAGGATCAAGATCTATTGCATCTAGCAAGTGACAAACTGCACCTTCAAAGCCGGCCATCCCGAATGATGCATTATCAAACTCACATTGCTTCTGCTCAATATCCTTCGGTAAGTGATCCACAGTCAAACAATCTACAGTTCCATCAGCTACCGCGGTAATCAGGACCTGCTGATCTTCACTGGTTCGAAGCGGTGGACTTACTTTAAACCTTGTATCATAGCTGCTAACTACCTTATCAGTATAGAGGAGATGGTGAATATTCACGCTGCAAGTAACGTTGAGTCCCTTGGCCTTGGCTGCTCTTATGGCTTCAATGCCTTCCTTCGTGCTAATACTAGCGACGTGAAGCGCACCTTCCGTGTATTCCAATAACTGAAGGTCACGTGCGATTCGCAGGTATTCAGAAAGGGCAGGAGTGCCTTTGAGGCCAACGAAAGTACTGGTTTCACCTTCATTCATTTTTCCACCAGCGACCAAGTTGTCATCCTCTGGATGCACCATAATTCTGCCGAAAGAACGAGAATAAAGCAGGGCTAATTTCAATACGTTAGCATTGGTTATGCCGTGCTTATAATCTCCAAAAAATGGGCTACCATGTCGATGCATGTCGAACATCTCACTCAATTCTTCACCAGCACGTCCTTTAGTCACCGTGCCAATAGGAATCAAGTGAATAGGGCTTTGATCGCTCTTGTGAGCGATAAACTCCACACCGGTTTTGTTATCAGCATAAGGATGACCGTTTGAGACTACGCCCACAGCAGTGAATCCTCCAGCCGCAGCTGCCGCTGCACCGGATTGAAGGTTTTCTGATTCTTCATTTCCTGGTTCACCAAAATCACTGTGAAGTTCAGCCATTCCAGGATACACGAACGCACCGGCCGCATCCCAAACTTGGGCGGTTTCCGATGTAAGTTTTCCAATAGCGGTAATGGTATCTCCTTCAATCAATACATCAACGGTTTGCAAGTGATACGGGCTGTTGATGTCAACGATGTGAGCATTCTTGATAAGGAGCTGCATCTCAAAAAATTTTGACAAAAATAAGTGCTAATAATGCGAAAACCAATGCTAAAAGCAATCCAATTTGCATTAGATCTTTTAAAACTATCCCTTTCGCACCAGTAATGGCCTGCGTTTGAAAACCAACGGTACGTTGATTTTGAAGGTAATAATCTGGACCAATTGGGGAAGGAATATCCCACTTTACATTCCTATCACGCATCATCCATTGGTGTAATGCTTTGTAGTAGGGGTGTTCAAGGTCCTGTGGCACAAATCCTTGCTGATAAAGAATGGCATCTGTGCCGGACAAAAAGCCTGCTATGGTGCCTTCAGGGCTATCTAATAGTGGTTCCCACGATCCCTTCAGCAACTCGGATTGTTTGGGACTGGGCCAATCATTGCGAAGGGAGGGTGCTATGAACTGCTCCGCATAAAGAGGGTGTTCGAGTTGCGGAAGTACAGAAGTAATGGTATTCTTGGAGGAAGTTGAAGGAAAAATAAGTGTATTATGGTCCAATTGTCCAAGTGTCTCCGGCATAAAATCAAATCCGATGAGCACAAGGTTTTTGAGCTCTCCTAAGTTGGACCACAATTCGTTGGTGGTATATTGCAATACAGAATCGGGCCCAAAGACACTAACAAAATCCTTCACATTC
>DMQR01000057.1:0-200 GCA_003455605.1 Cryomorphaceae bacterium
TTGAAGCCGAAATCTGCCTTGCCTTCTTTCACCTTGCTCACTACTACAGATCCTTCTAGACCTGCATTGTGAACTATGGTGCGTAATGGCTCATCAATCGCTTTAGATACGATTTGGATACCGGTAGTTTCATCTTCGTTATCGCCTTTCATATTCTCAAGGACGCTGCTCACACGTACAAACGCTACACCACCTCCCGG
>DMQR01000057.1:586-6507 GCA_003455605.1 Cryomorphaceae bacterium
ACGGTCTTTCTTTTCTTTCATTTCCACCTCAGATGCGGCACCTACATAGAGTACTGCAACACCACCGGCCAGTTTCGCCAAGCGCTCTTGCAATTTCTCCTGGTCGTAGTCTGAAGTCGTGTTCTCAATCTGAGCTTTGATTTGATTCACACGGCTCGCAATGGCTTTACTGGTACCGGCACCATTGACGATAGTCGTATTATCCTTATCAATAGATACTTTCTCAGCAGTACCCAACATATCTAGGGTAGCACCTTCTAAAGTCATACCGCGCTCTTCGCTCACCACCTGACCACCGGTTAGAATAGCTATATCTTCGAGCATGGCCTTACGACGGTCACCAAAACCAGGAGCCTTCACAGCAGCAATTTTCAATGATCCACGGATGCGGTTTACTACCAAGGTAGCCAAAGCCTCACCGTCTACATCTTCTGCGATGATCAATAGCGGACGACCACTTTGAGCTGCCGGTTCGAGAATTGGCAACAACTCCTTCATAGAGCTCACCTTCTTGTCATAAATCAAGATGTGCGGATTCTCTAGCTCCGCCACCATCTTCTCCGTGTTAGTGGTGAAATACGGGCTCAAGTATCCACGGTCGAACTGCATGCCTTCCACCACATCTACGTAGGTTTCTGTACCCTTCGCCTCTTCCACGGTTATCACACCTTCGTTCTTAACCTTGGCCATCGCCTCTGCGATCAAGGAACCAATTGCGTTATCATTATTCGCAGAAATCGCAGCTACCTGCTCGATTTTACTGTTATCATCACCTACCTCTTGGCTCAATTTTTTCAACTCTGCCACCAAGGCTGTCACGGCTTTATCAATACCACGCTTCAAGTCCATCGGGTTCGCCCCAGCAGCCACGTTTTTTAAACCGTGACTGTAGATAGCCTGCGCCAACACTGTCGCTGTGGTCGTTCCATCCCCTGCGATATCGGCAGTCTTGGAGGCCACTTCCTTTACCATCTGGGCGCCTAGGTTTTCCAACTTATCTTCAAGCTCAATCTCCTTCGCTACGGTCACACCATCTTTAGTCACATGTGGAGCGCCGAACGCTTTTTCAATAATCACATTGCGCCCTTTAGGACCCAAAGTCACTTTTACTGCATTTGCCAAAGCATCTACCCCAGCCTTTAGGCTGTTGCGTGCATCTACATCAAATGAAATTTCTTTTGCCATTTTACTATGCTTTTACTCTATTAAGGATTAAACAATAGCCATGATATCAGCTTCGCGCACAATCAAATACTCACCGCCTTCGTACTTGAATTCGGTGCCACTGTACTTACCATACAATACAGTATCGCCAACATTTACCGTCATCGGCTCCTCCTTCTTACCAGGTCCAACCGCCACAACGGTGCCTTTTTGAGGTTTTTCTTGCGCTGTATCAGGAATGATAATTCCTGACGCAGTCGTAGTTTCCGCAGCCGCAGGTTCGACGATCACTCGATCAGCTAGCGGACGAATCTTTAAATCTGCCATGATTTTGACTTATTTTATTATTGTTTAACGCTTCATTATATGAAATTCTGTGCCAAAGTACGAATTGTGTCATCCTGTCACCGACCTACATATCTACGTCCGAAAAAATGACAGAAAAACAAAAAACCCACACAGCAAATACCATGCGGGCTTGTTCTATATAGATGACTCTGCTTATTCTACACTCTCAGGCATCCCCTCAACAGGCGCTTCCTGAATTGGAGCATCTGACGGTGCTGCTGGTATGCTTGGCTGGAATGGAAGTGCATCTTCGACCTGCTCTTGCAAAATAGTATCCTGCTCTTCGACCGTTTCACTGCTCGCCATGTTCATACCGATCACCAGAACGAATAAAGCGATTACCAAAGACCAAGTTGCCTTGTCCAAGAAATCTGTAGTTTTCTTTACGCCACCGAGCATTTGAGGGCTATCGCCACCAAAGGCTGAGCTAAGACCACCTCCTTTGGGGTTCTGAACCAAAACGACCAAAACCAACAATATGGAGACAACAACAATCAGGATAGTAAACAATGCTGTCATTACTTCTTCTGTTTCTTAATTTCTCTAATTCGGTCGGCAAAGAAACCACTTTTTTCCGGGTATTTCAAACTTAAAATCTCGTAAGCGTTGATTGCCTTATCCCAAAGGGCCTGCTTGAGGTAAATCTCTGCCAGTGTTTCGGTTACAAACTTCCCTTGGTCGTCCGAAGGCAAATGGAATACATCTATTTTTCCGTCCTTCTTCGGCACTGAGAATTTGGGTAATTCACTGATGATTGTCATCACATCTTTCGGCATACTACGCTGCACTTTTTTCGGTTTCCCTTGCGAGAAATCTCCCATCAACCATTCTATAAACGACGCTTTCTCGCTGAAAGGCATTTCCCTCACCTCAAGCTTTTCCTTTACCCGCGTAGGTTCCGTTTTCTGCTTCTTTTCAACCTTTTGCTTTGATACCGCAGGGGCTACCTTAGCCTTCACCTTTGGTTTCTTCTGCTTCGGCGCTTTCTTTGGCTTTTCAACCTCGGCCTGCTTATTCTCTTGGGTTATGCTCCCACGAGTTTCCTCCCCACGCAAAGAACGTGAGCGTAAAATCACCTTACGCACCGCCTCTGGCAAATGACTTAAATCTTCTGGAAGAGAAATCTGTTTTGCTGGAGAAGCTTTCGATTTTGGGGCATCCAATTTCACTGACTCATTGGGCTTCTTCTCTGGAACCGATTCCTTAACGACCTCTGCCTCCGCAGGCTCAGTAGCTGTGGTCGCCACCTCAACTTTTTCCACCTTACCCGCTTCGGCCACCTCGGTAAAATCTACCACCTGCACCTCCTTCACGCCTTCCATACCTGGAATAGGCATATCGTGAAATTCCTTGAGTGCCGCCCTATTTGGCGTGGAAATGGCCGCGCGCTTGATCTGACCCGGCAGCAAATAGCTCTCCTTCTTCTGCAATGCCTTCATGTACAAAGCATGCAGAGGAGCCGCATACGGGAAATCGTCCACCGCCTG
The DNA here is from genome assembly GCA_003455605.1 of Cryomorphaceae bacterium. Lineage (GTDB taxonomy): Bacteria > Bacteroidota > Bacteroidia > Flavobacteriales > Schleiferiaceae > UBA10364. The sequence goes on from DMQR01000057.1 coordinate 3,586, forward strand.
CTTCAGGCCAATCAAATCCTCCGAAGTAATCTGCTCCGGATGCTTGAACAAGGTGTTAATTTTCTTTGCGTTCATTTACCAATTCGCGATGGCTCTATTTAGCACATCTTCTCGTAATTCTTTGATAATTTCTGCGGCCAATTCGTTTTCAATATCGGAAAAATTGAGGTCCGCACCGTAGGGACGTGAACGACTAAACCGAGCATTGAAATTATTCTCTGGTGCCAATTCATTGATGAACTCGACCTGCACACTTATAGTGAACAGCATCTGAGCCACCTCACTGGGACCTCGAGCCGCCTGCGGCCGTAAACTGTATTCATTTATTTCACCACTGATATACATGTCGGCCGGCCCCTGAACCAGCTCCAGCGTTGTCTGCTGAACAAAAATATCTTTGATAGCCTCCGTCACCCATTGCGAGGTTTCGGGATTCACAATCTGTGCGTTATTATCAAAAAAGTCCACCTGCATCGTCTTCGCATCCCCTACATTACCGCCCGTAAAGCTGTACCCGCCTTTGCAGGAACTTAGCGCCAAAGCGAGAAATAGGATGGATATACGGCAGAATTGGACCATTATTCTAGATTATATTGTTTAATCTTACGATACAAGGTACGTTCAGAAATACCCAATTCCTTCGCGGCAACCTTCCGCTTCCCGTTCGACTTTTCCAAAGCCTTCTTGATCAACTCAACTTCCTTGTCCACCAAGCTTAAATTCTCAATCTCAATGGTATCCTCATTGAAATCCTCATACTGCTCCCGATCTACGAAAGTCACTGCACCCTCTGACGGCCTGTACTCTCCTGTAATCTTCGGATACTCGCGCTGCATACCCTCATAAATGCCCTCGCCCGAAGCCACCGCATTTTTCAACGCATTAATCTCCGCACGCATTTCAAACAACAGCTTATACAATGCCTCACGCTCCTTCGCGAAATCAGCATTGGAAACACTATCGTCGCTCAATCGAGTATTGGCTAAAGCCGGCAAGTTCGATGCATCCACTTGAGGCAAATAAGCCTTCAGTACATCCTTACCTAACAAGCGCGAGGTCTCAATGACACTCATCTGCTCTGCAAGGTTGCGCAGCTGACGAATGTTTCCAGGCCAACGATATTGCTCCAGTAATCGAATCGCTTCGTCGTCCAAACGTACTGACGGCAAGTGGTATTTATTGGCGAAATCCGCCGCAAACTTTCGGAACAACAAATGGATATCCGCCGGGCGCTCACGCAATGGCGGCAAGTTAATCTCTACCGTGTTCAATCTGTAGTACAAATCCTCACGGAACTTTCCATTTTTGATCGCCTCGAGCATGCCCACATTCGTAGCTCCAACGACGCGTACGTCAATCTTGTTGGCGCGAGACGCACCTACTCGGATGAACTCGCCGGTTTCCAAGACGCGAAGCAATCGCACCTGAGATGGCATGGGTAATTCGCCCACTTCGTCCAAAAAGATGGTGCCGCCGTCGGCTTCCTCAAAATACCCTTTACGGGCCCCGGTGGCGCCTGTAAAAGCACCCTTCTCGTGCCCAAAAAGTTCTGAATCTATTGTTCCCTCAGGAATAGCTCCACAATTCACCGCGATATACGGCGCATGCTTGCGATGGCTGAGCCCGTGAATGATTTTCGGAATGGCTTCTTTCCCCACCCCGCTTTCTCCGGTGACCAAAACGCTGATGTCCGTCGGAGCGACACGTACAGCTTTCTCCAAGGCGCGATCCAAAAGTGGACTGACCCCAATGATGCCGAAGCGTTGTTTGATGCTTTTGATATCAGACATTGGTTGAGTATTTAAGGTTTAATCGAAGACTACAGTACCGATCAAGGTAGCTGCCGTACATCTATCTATTTTAACTTTTACAAAGTCGCCAGGTTGGAAGTCGTGGCGATCGAATACTACCACACTGTTGGTGCCGGTACGACCAAATAATTGGTCTTCACGTTTCTTAGACGTTCCCTCTATCAGCACCTCGTAGGTATTACCCACCATAGCTTCGTGGCGCAGGAGCGAATGCTTGTTTTGCAACTGGATGATCTCGTTTAATCGGCGCTTTTTCACCTCTAGTGGGACATCATCTTCCAATTTTCTCGCCGCGAACGTGTTAGGGCGCTCGCTGTAGAAGAACATGTAGCCGAAATCATATTGCACATATTCCATCAAACTCAAGGTCTCTCGGTGGTCTTCCTCCGTTTCGGTCGGGAAGCCCGTAATCATATCGTGCGAAATGGCACAACCTGGAATGATTCGGCGAATGCGGTCGATCAACGCAAAGTACTCTTCTCTGTTGTGTCCGCGGTTCATCAACTCCAAGATGCGAGACGATCCACTTTGTACTGGCAGATGGACGTAGTTACAGATGTTCTTGTATTTCGCAATGGTCTCTAGCACATCGTCCCGCATATCCTGCGGATTCGAAGTTGAGAATCGAATACGCATATGCGGCACTGTCTCGGCGACCATCGCCATAAGATCCGAAAAATGCACCGCACTGGCCTTGGCCAAATCCGATGCCTTATCAAAGTCCTTCTTGAGTCCACCTCCGTACCACAAGTAGCTATCGACGTTCTGCCCCAAGAGGGTAATTTCTTTATAGCCTTGGTTCGCAAGTTCCAATGCCTCGTCCACGATGGTTTGTGGATTTCTCGAGCGCTCACGTCCACGAGTGAACGGCACTACACAGAAGGTACACATATTATCGCAACCGCGAGTGATGGAAATAAAGGCACTTACACCATTTCCGCCCAGGCGAACCGGTTCAATATCATCGTAAGTCTCTTCCTTACTAAGGATCACATTGACCGCTTTGCGGCCTCCGTCCAGCTCCTCCAAAAGATTCGGAAGATCGCGGTAGGCATCTGGGCCCACGACCAAGTCAACTAATTTTTCTTCTTCCAATAACTTTCCCTTCACG
>DMQR01000179.1:0-201 GCA_003455605.1 Cryomorphaceae bacterium
AAAGCCATCTCGGTTCATACAAAGTGGATTGGTATGGAATACCCGATGATTTGTTTCAACGGTGGTCGTCCAGAGGCTGATGGCACCTACAGCGAAGCCACGAAATACGGCATGATAGGGGTAATCATTCACGAGGTAGGTCACAACTTCTTCCCAATGATCATTAACTCCGACGAGCGTCAGTGGACTTGGATGGACGAA
>DMQR01000179.1:512-4584 GCA_003455605.1 Cryomorphaceae bacterium
CAGTGGACTTGGATGGACGAAGGTTTGAACACCTTTGTGCAATATTTGACAGAGCAAGAGTGGGATCACGAATACCCATCACGTCGTGGACCGGCACACAAGATTGTGCCATATATGAGTGGTCCAAAAGATGAGATGGTACCTATTATGACAAATTCTGAAAGCGTGCTTCAGTTTGGTAATAACGCCTACGGTAAGCCTGCTACAGCATTGAATATTCTCCGCGAAACTGTCATGGGTCGTGATTTGTTCGACTATGCGTTTAAGGAGTACAGCCGTCGTTGGGCTTTTAAACACCCGTCTCCGGCAGATTTATTTCGTACTATGGAGGATGCGTCCGGCGTAGATTTAGATTGGTTTTGGCGCGGGTGGTTCTACACCACCGACCATGTAGACATCGCCTTGAAGGATGTGCAGTGGTACCAAATGTCTACGCAGAACCCCGATATTGAAAAGCCTTTCCAGGAAGTAAAGGCAGCAGAGGCAGATGCTCATATCGGTAAACCTCGTAATAGTGTCATTCGTACGATGGTGGATGAAGTGCCCGAAACCCGTGATTTCTATAACTCGTATAATCCATATGCCGTGAGCGAGGCAGATCGCGAGGCCTACAATCGCTACCGCGATAGATTAACAGCCGAAGAAGCGGCATTATTGGATGCCGGCCACCATTTCTATGGTCTTACCTTCGAAAATCAAGGTGGATTGATCATGCCATTGGTGTTGCGATTCACGTTGGAGGATGGTCAAGAAGAAGTTATTCGCATTCCAGCTGAGGTCTGGCTCAAAAATGAAGACGAGTTTACCAAGTGGTTCAACTTCAGGCAGCCGGTCGTTCAAATTACCCTAGATCCATTTTTGGAAATGGCGGATACGGATCGTTCAGACAACTATTGGCCAGCATTGCGAGAGCCCAACAAGTTTGATGTGTATTCTCGTAAAGCTACCAGCCGCTGGCAGCGTAACGGTAGTATTAATCCTATGCGCGAGGCTAGTGCTTTGCAAGGTAGATAGTCGAACAAAAACTGTAAAAGATGTAAGAACGCTCTAAAACGCTGGGAGGAATAATAAAAAAGGCGCCCATCGGGCGCCTTTTTTATAATGCTTTGGAGCTTAGTTCATGACCATATCCAAATATTGACTCAATCTGTTTTTGATATTTTTGCGCTCCACGATGAAATCTAGGAACCCGTGCTCCAACAAGAACTCAGAAGTTTGGAATCCTTCTGGTAAGTCTTTACCAATAGTCTCTTTCACGACGCGAGGTCCAGCAAATCCGATCAATGCACCAGGTTCTGCGATGTTGATATCACCGAGCATTGCGTAAGAAGCCGTTACACCACCCGTTGTTGGATCAGTAAGCAAAGAGATATATGGGATTTTCTTATCGTCCAACAGAGCGATTTTAGCAGAGGTCTTGGCCATTTGCATCAAAGAAAATGCTGCTTCCATCATACGAGCGCCACCTGATTTAGAAATCATGATAAACGGCGCCCCTGTCTTAAGGCTTTGATCCATGGCACGTGAGATTTTCTCTCCTACCACGGAGCCCATAGAACCGCCGATGAAATTAAAGTTCATACAAGCTACCACAACTTCACGACCGTTCATCATCCCATATCCGGTAGTGATGGCGTCCTTCAGTCCTGATTTCTTTTGGCCTGCTTTCAAACGATCTGTATAAGGCTTGGTATCCTCAAATTGTAGAGGGTCCTTACTTTGCATGTTAACATCCAATTCTGTGAATGCCCCATCGTCAAATAGTATTTCGAAGTACTCTTCCGCGTTAATGCGGTCGTGGTGTCCACAGTTGCCGCACGTCCAAAGCGTTGATATATGATCTTCTACACTTACAATGACCTTACATTTTGGACACTTATGCCAAAGACCATCGGGGGTTTCTTTCTTGTCCTTAGTTTCGGTAGTAATCCCCTCTTTTGTTCTCTTAAACCAACCCATGTAAGTTGTTCTATTTAAGTTCCAGACTGCTAATGTAGATAAAAAGGGCACTCCTTTTGCAGGAGTGCCCTTTGAGTTTATCCGAAAATCCCTCGCTTATGCGATGGTGATTTCGTCGTTCAAATAGACATCTTGTACCGCGTGAAGTAGTGCGATACCGTCTTTGTATTCCTTCTGGAATGCTTTACGACCAAGGATCAAACCTTGACCGCCTGCACGTTTGTTTATTACAGCAGTAGCTAACGCTTCGCTAAAGTCATTTGCGTCGTTTCCAGTAGAAGCACCACCAGAGTTGATCACACCGATACGACCATTGTAACTGTTCAAGACTTGGTAACGTGTCAAATCAATTGGATTATCAGTAGTCAATTCAGAATACACTTTAGGGTGCGTCTTACCGTGACCTGTGGCTTTATAACCGCCGTTATTTGTAGGCAATTTTTGTTTGATAATATCTGCTTGAATGGTCACACCCAAATGAATGGCCTGTGAGCTCAGATCTGCAGAAGTGTGGTAATCAACGCCATCAACTTTGAACGCGTCGTTACGAGTGTAACACCAAAGGATGGTTGCCATACCAAGTTCGTGCGCTCTTTCGAAGGCCATTGCTACTTGCTCGATCATTTCACGAGATTGCAGGTGACCGAAGTAGATTGTAGCACCCACTGCACAAGCACCCATGTTCCATGCCTCATCTACTGAACCGAAAGGGCTTTGGTAGAAGGTGTTAGGCGCACTCAAGTATTCATTGTGGTTGATTTTCACCACGAAAGGAATTTTGTGCGCCCACTTACGAGCTACAGTGGCCAATACACCGTAGGTAGAAGCTACCGCGTTACAACCTGCATCAACCGCCATCTTTACGATGTGCTCAGGATCGAAGAACATCGGGTTTGGTGCGAAAGAAGCACCAGCACTGTGCTCGATACCTTGGTCAATAGGTAGGATGCTCAAATATCCAGTGTTTGCTAAACGACCCGTACCGTACAAACGCTGTAGTGAGTTTATCACTTGTATACTGCGGTTAGATTCTGTGAAAGATTCCGTGACAAAGTTGCCTGACGGGAGGATCGCCAAGGAATCCTTGGTAATTGCAGTTGAGGTATGGTTTAACAACGTATCTGCTTGGTCTCCTAGCAACTCTCTGATTTTGTCAATGGACATCATAGTTATAGGTGTTTAATTGTGCGGCTAAAATAGGCCAAAAATGTACAACAATAAACCCCTGTTCTAGAAAGGATACCCTATACCTAAAGTTAGATTAAAATCGTGCCATTTCGGGTCTTGAATGACCCAATTCAATCGGTCTACAGCCCCAGGATGATGCAGCTTTAGGGCGATGTCGGTGCGCATGATGAAAAATTCCAGATCATATCGGAATCTCACCAATGTTCATGAGCCATTTACCCACGCCAGTATTCGAAATTTTTTTCCGGCCCCGTACATGCTCAAGAAGAGGCGCACTCCTGCCAATCCCTTATGGGTCTTTGACACAAGATGTCGTAATCATCGTCACTTTGGCTGACTTTGCCATTGGTGGTGATGTTGTTATTAATCAGTAGGGGTTCGGTGCGGCTTGCCCGTTGCAACCCGGAAGACGATGAAAAGGCGAGCAGCAAAACAGCTGCACGAGAAAAGGAATGTATTTTAGCTCGAAATACAATCACTGTGTTAACCAAAAATCATGAAAAACTGATCCGAAGCCTTTCCGTTCGAAAGAACCGAAAAAAGACCGGGCTATTCGTCGCTGAGGGAATGAAGTTAGTCACAGATTTCCTCAATAGCGGCCTTGTTGCGGAGAATATTTTCGTGGCGGATAGTGCCGCTACTCAGGAGATCACTGGACCCATCGAGTTGATTAGTAAGGCCGAAATGAAGCGTATAACATTTTTGGAGACGCCGTCGCCCGTCTTGGCGGTGTTTGAGGTGCCGCAGGCCGATGAGCTGGATTGGGCGGGTATGGTGCTGGTGTTGGATCGCTTGCAGGACCCCGGCAACGTAGGTACGCTGTTGCGTACGGCCTTGTGGTATGGGTTTACGAATGTGGTGGCATTGACCGGTACGGCTGATTGGTGGTCGCCAAAGGTGGTACAGAGCAGCATGAGTGCGTTGG
>DMQR01000060.1 GCA_003455605.1 Cryomorphaceae bacterium
CACACCATGCTTGGCTCCAAATTCTTGAAGCAGGTGAACGCTTTTATCGATACTACAACCGGTGGCTTGTTGCTGGCCTTCGTCCACAGCGATGATCAGGAACTGATGGTTGATCCATCGGTAGGCTGCGGCGAGTTGTGCCCCATGGGCTTTCCATTGGCTGGTGAACTCATCCATTAATTGGACCAATTCCTCACTCTGCGCCCTGCTCAACGGTTGGGCCAAGCCGTAAAACCACATCCTCGACGAAGGATTCATGTTGTGCATTCCCATCCTAGAGTTCTTCTGCTAAAGCGATCATTTCCGCCAAATCCAACACCTGAACTTCGGCTTCCTTTTCGCGGTTTTTCACTCCGTCCGTCAGCATGGTATTGCAGAAAGGACAACCGGCTACGACGATCTCCGCCTGGGTTTCCAAGGCTTCATCAGCGCGAACGTGGTTGATTTCTGCCGTTCCTTTTTCTGCTTCTTTGAACATCTGCGCACCGCCCGCCCCACAGCAGAGTCCATTCTGCTTGCAGCGACGCATTTCGCGCAACTCAACGTCCAATTTTTCTAACAGCTCTCGTGGCGCCTCATACTCACCGTTGGCTCGTCCGAGGTAACACGGGTCGTGGAAGGTAATTTTCTTACCGCGGAATTGGCCGCCCTCAATTTTTAATCTTCCTGCTTTAAGGAGCCCATTGAGGAACTGGCTGTGGTGTTCTACGGTATAGTTGCCGCCGAGCTCAGGGCATTCGTTTTTCAGTGTGTTGAAACAGTGTGGGCACGTCGTTACGATGTGCTTGACTTCGTAGCCGTTGAGTACCTGAATGTTCATCATCGCCTGCATTTGGAAGAGGAACTCATTTCCGGCGCGCTTGGCCGGATCTCCCGTACACCCTTCTTCCGTTCCCAAAACGGCAAATGAAACGCCTACATGTTGTAGGATTTTGGCGAAGGCTTTGGTGATTTTCTTCGCGCGGTCGTCAAAGCTTCCGGCACAGCCTACCCAGAACAAAACTTCTGGGGCCTTGCCTTCGGCAGTCATTTGGGCCAGCGTGGGAACGTGGATTGTACTCATGGGTTACTCTTCAAATACTTGGATTGTGGTTTCTTTTTCGACCAATTCCGTGAACTTCCCTACATAGCGCGTGGCGCGTACGATGTGATTGTCCACCCAGTGGTAGTTTCCGCCGCGAGGCTTGCCCATCAATAGGCCGTGCCATTTGAAGCCATTGTCTTTGAGCCATTTCTCAGTAACTTCGCGGTGGTCTTCGGTACGTGAGGTGAAGAACGTGATCACGTGTCCTTCATCGTGCCAATTGTTCAACGTATCCAAAGCATCGCGGTACAGCTTAGCTGTCGCCATGCGCTCTGGTTCTTCGTTGGGAATATCGTCACAGATGGTACCATCAATGTCGATAAGGTAATTCTTGATGTCTTCAGGAAGCATAGGAGAGATTTTCTGTCCGTCTTCTGAGGCTTCGCGTAATAGGCTGTCGATGTGGGCGTTTGCGCTTTTTTCCATGTATTGTGTTTGACGCGTTTAAAGAATTACTGTTTGTTATTTGGGTTTTGAGTTATTCGTTGGTCCAATTCGCTCTATCCATCTGAGAAAACGGCCACGGGGCGCCATTATTCTCTACATTGGTCATCATGGCATTGAGTTCTGAAGGTGCGCTACTTTCTTCCATAGTCGCATAGTTGCGAAGCTTCATGATTATGTTCAACGGATCGATATCTACGGGGCAGGCTTGCACACAAGCATTGCAACTGGTGCAGGCCCAAATTTCTTCAGGGGTAATGTAATGGCCCAACAAGCTATTGCCGTCCTCTTGGAAGGTTCCGTTATTTGCATCTATATTTTGCCCAATCTCCTCAATGCGATCGCGCGTGTCCATCATTATCTTGCGCGGACTGAGTTTCTTACCAGTTAGATTTGCAGGACATTCGCTCGTACAACGGCCACATTCCGTGCAGGTGTAGGCATTCATGAGGTTGATCCAGCTCAAATCTGTCGCGTCTTTTGCGCCGAAGCGCTCCAAAGGTGCCGCTGCATCGGGAGCCGGCGCAGCGAAAGGATCCGCATTAGGGTCCATCATCAGTGCGACCTCCTTCATTACGGCAGTATTATTCTCAAACTGGCCTTTGGATTTGAGATTGGCGTAGTAGGTGTTCGGGAACGCGAGAATGATGTGGAAATGCTTTGAGTAGGGCAGGTAGTTTAAGAAGGCGAGGATTCCTACGATGTGTACCCACCAAAAGCCACGCTCCAACAGGTGCAGGGTTCCCTCCGGTAATCCACTCCAAAGTGATGCAATGCTACTTGAGACGATAAAGGCTTCGTGGCCCCCAGGTAATAGGCTTTCTACCGCGTTCATATTCAACAGCGCAAACATCAAGGCAACCTCGATGTACAAAATGTTATTAGCGTCCGTAAAGGCCCAGCCTTTCATTTCTGGTTTGTGGAAGCGGTCAAGCTTCGCCACATTACGTCGCCACCAAAAAATGACCACTGCAATGACGGTGAGGACGGCGAGGATTTCAAAGAAGCCTATGATGATAGGGTAGACACTGCCCAAGTAGGGCGCGAAAAATCTATGGGTACCGAACAAGCCGTCCACGATAATTTCTACAACCTCAATATTGATGATCAAGAAAGCAGCATATACGATGAAGTGCAGCACACCCGCTACCGGTCGTGCTTGCATTTTACTTTGACCAAAGGCTACGCGCAGCATGTTGGCGCGTCTAGCTCCAGGATTATCGCTTATGCTCTGTGCTTTACCGAGATGGATGTTGCGGGCAATAGTCACTGCCTTTTTGGAAAACCTCCAGATGGCAGCAATGAGTACGACGGCAAATACCAATTGTGGTAAAAAGCTCATTAATCCTCTTGTTTGCTCTGAATATCACGCTCGATGGCCTGAATCTCTTCTTCGGTGTATCGGGTGCGAGAACCAAAGACACTCACATGTAAGTATTTGTTCGGGTTGTATTTGATGTCAAGCAATAGACGGTTCAAGTTTTCCGTAGCCTGCTTGAGGTTGG
>DMQR01000144.1 GCA_003455605.1 Cryomorphaceae bacterium
TACTCAGGATCTACTTTCAAAGACATGTCTGCAGTAGTCATCATAGGCAACACTTTCTCTCCACTACCGTCCACTTGAGGTACCTTATCCTCATCTGCACAGTTGATGGGGTGCCATTGCCAAGCTCCTGCAGGACTTTTCTTGCACTCCCATTCATATTTGAATAAGAGGTCTAGGTAGCCCATGTCCCATTGGGTTGGGTTTGTCGTCCAAGGTCCTTCGATACCACTTGTGATCGCATCTACACCTTTACCAGACTTATAAGTGCTTGCCCAACCAAAGCCCATAGCCTCGATAGGTGAGCCCTCTGGCTCTGCGACTACAAGTCCAGCATCACCGGCACCGTGTGCTTTACCGAAGGTGTGTCCACCCGCAGTCAAGGCCACAGTTTCTTCATCGTTCATGGCCATGCGCTTAAATGTCTCCCGTACATCTTGAGCAGAAAGTGCTGGATCAGGGTTTGCGTTTGGTCCTTCTGGGTTTACGTAGATCAACCCCATCTGCACTGCGGCAAGAGGATTCTCAAGTGACTGACGTGTATCACCATAACGGTTATCTCCTAACCATTCGTCCTCAGCACCCCAGTAAATGTCTTTCTCTGGATGCCAAATATCTTCCCGACCTAAGACTGTACCGTGGTTAGGACCACCCATATCTTCGATAGCAACATTCCCTGCTAAGACTAACAAATCAGCCCACGACAGATTGTTTCCGTACTTTTCTTTGATAGGCCATAATAGTCTTCTTGCTTTGTCCAAGTTTCCATTATCGGGCCAAGAATTCAAAGGAGCAAAACGTTGAGCTCCCGTCGCAGCACCACCTCGTCCGTCACCGGTACGGTAGGTTCCAGCAGCATGCCAAGTCATACGAATGAAGAATGGGCCATAATGTCCGTAATCTGCAGGCCACCAGTCTTTACTATCTTTCATCACAGCCTTTAGGTCTGCCTTAACAGCATCGAGTTCTAGTTTTTTCACCTCTGCTTTATAGTCCAATTCTGGTAGCGGACTGCTTTTTGTATCATGTTGACGCAGAATATCTAAGTTCAATTGATTCGGCCACCAATCTCTGTTTTGGGTACCAAGATCCATCTTAGTTGATGAACCATGGAATGGGCATTTGCTTTCAGTCATTTGATTAAATTTTTAGTAAATTACTATAAGGCTGAGCAATCAGAGTAATAGAGGTTATTGATTTTACTTATATGGCTATAAGTTTTACGTTGCCGACATTCATTCAATCCAGTCGGTCGGTGCACACAAAACACTTAAAAACAATGCGTTCTACATCGCAGCAACACCGAGAATCAGGACATAAACCACTATCTTTTATAGAAGGTACTGTGGAATTCTACCGCCAGCGAAATCGTTTCCATGTTATCGCTGGTGTTCTGGATACAGCGGTAAAGGAATTCTAATTTTAGTCCACGCAAATATCATATACGACCACCTTATTCCATAGTTGTCCGTATTCCTTTATAAAGGCTTGGTGCAATGGATGATTTTGGTAGATATCTTGATCTTCCACACTCCTAAAAAACATGATCTCTGAGACGTCCCAATCACTAACAATTACCTCGCGCTCCATGGTTGAGGCTGGCTCTCCAGCGGCAAGCATCTGTACTTCACTAATGCCAGCCAAAGTTTTAAGACCCTCCTTCAATGCTGCTTTATCTTCCATAGAATCAGGATGTTCAAGCCAAAAAAAGACTTGATGAACGATCGTACCCGGGGCTATTGTTGCTTCTTGGGTGAATCCATTATATCCTGTGAATAGTAGGGCGAATAGAAAAATGTGCTTTTTCATGTTACTTATTGTTAGTCGCTAAAAATATACGAAGAATCTTCTACCCAAGCTTTGGTATCTTGCGCATCAAGGCCGCCCTTTTCTTATTGCGTTTGTTTTGGTTTTGATAAAAATCAGGTTTGAGCCCATTCAGTAAAATGATAACCATGAAACTCAAATAAAATTGAACTACCTTGTCTGGACCTTATCCCCAACTCCATGGAAAAACAACTGACCTTCAGCTACCACAGCTATAAGAATTGGCGTCAAACCGAACTCATTCCAAAAAACGTTCAAGAGAAACTCGAAGCCTTGTTAGAAACAGCGTACGCACCCTACTCTAACTATCCTGTATCTAGCGTGGTAATTATGGAATCTGGTACCCAGGTCGCCGGTTCAAATCAAGAAAATGCCGCCTATCCGGATGGACTGTGCGCCGAACGCGTATCCGTACTAGCCGCCAAAGCCGCATATCCTGATGAGTCCATTGCTGCTGTATATATCATGACTGCCGAAGAGCAGCGCACGCCAGCAGCTCCGTGCGGGTCTTGCCGCCAAGTGCTTCATGAAGCCGAACTCCGCCAATCTAAGCCGTTCGACTTGTATTTAATAAACAAAACCAATGTTGCCCTAGAATTCAAGGGCGTTCAAGGATTACTTCCCTTCAGTTTTACCCTTCCGAAATAGATTTCTTGACCATAGAGAAGATGTGGTCTAATTCCTCACGAATCAAATCCCTGGTCTCGTCATACGCGCTAAACTCACTCTCCGTATCGTCATACCTCTTGGGATCCTCATAGCGTAAAGGCAATCGCTTCCAAGCAGAAGGAATAAAAGGACAATTTTCATCCGCGTGATCACAGGTCATCAGTACAATAGCACGTTCGCTCGGATTCTGCGCATCATCAAAAACTTTAGAAAACAGTACCGCTTCCGGCGATCCTTCAAAGACCACCCTGTATTGCGGGTTGCCTTCCCCTTTAGTAACCACATGCATGCCCAAGCGGATCAAACTTGCAATGGTTCGCTCATTGCATGCAGTTACCTCAACACCACCGGAATAACTGG
>DMQR01000122.1 GCA_003455605.1 Cryomorphaceae bacterium
CTGAGTCCAGGAGCACGGTTGCGATTTGTCTACGCAGCCCTACCTGACCCATCTTCCTTCACCTGCAATGCGGCTTTGACTTCTTCTTCTTCTTTCTGTTTGAAAACCTCTCGTGGAGGCTCTACTTCTTTTGTAGTAACAGAATCGCTCATAGGAGCTTGCTTGGTAAGGCCTTCGTAGACCTTCCTAGCGTTGTCCACAGTTTGCTCCTCTTCAGGAAGCATTTTGCGGATTTGTTCAATGACCTCATCCTTGGTAGGAAGTTTAGTCCTTGTTCTGTCGATATTGATGTTTGCCTTGAAGTACCGGCCAGCGTAGTTGAACGCGATTTCGCCGGAAATTCTTTCTTTCTTTGCTAGTTCCAATATCTGTTTTTCTAGAGCCTTCTTTCGGTCTGTAGCCGCTTTCAGCTCAGCCTTGGCCTCTTCGTGCCAGGCAAGTAATGAATCCATTTTATTTTGGTCCACTTATAGCATCAGGATTCCCAATCGATTGTTTGGGAGTCCTCATCCTCGTCTTCGTTACATTGAAGTTTTTCGAGGTGGCTAACATGATGTTGCAAGCTGGAATAAACCGACTGCACATCATATTTGTCTACAATTTCTTCGAGTTCAAGAAGGAGAGGAGTTGCATCAAACACTTCCTCGGTTTCAAATACCTCCCAGTCCGCACATGGACCTTCAGTACTTTTCGTATGTTTGACATTGTCAGTATCAATGCCAATTAGAACCTTTCTCTTCATAGCCCCAGTCTTACGACGGAGAACAACCAGGGTAACTGGTTTACGAATGAAGCTTTTGGCCTCAAAATTGTAGTGGGTAAGCATCCATTCCTGAATAATTCTAGATGCTTGTTCAATGAAAGGCATAACTACGGGCTTCTTAGGAAGGGTAACATCGGGCAATATTGCATGCTCGTTGTCACCCAGCTCCTCCTGAAGGGCTTTATAATCAGAAAGTCTGTTTTCTGCCTTCTGATAATTCCACTCAGGGTTTGCGTTCCTATTGAAAGTCACCGCAAGTTTTCTCACTGCGGAGAATTTTATGCATTTAAAGACACCGTGAGGCCAGTCCTCCATAGGAGTCTGGTCCCAAATGTCTTCTCTATTGTTAACTGAATATCGATAGAAATTTTGTCCACCGATGTCATCAACATCCTCAGAAACCGTACCTAGCTCCTTAATTGGTCTTCGGACGGCTTTCATAGATTTCTTTAATAGAGAGTTGTAAAGAAGGCGCAGGTGTGTGTACTGTTCCTTCCATAGTTTCGATAGCACCAGTTCCTTAGGTGCATCGACAAACTCGACATTTTCTGTTCTGTCGAGTGACATCACCAGCCCCTCCTTCGGTGTTCTAGGAGTTCGCTTTGTAGGTGTTGTCGAATCCGAGACCACTTTGGTAGGGTCATGAATTCTTCAACCTCATTTTTCACATCTTGTGACGCAAATCGGTAGGTTCGATTGATACCATTTCCTTGCGCAACTGTTTGAATAGAGGTTCCTCTTCTGATAGCAATTTTTACAGCTCTCAGATTATTTGGTCCAGTTGAGGGGCCTACATCGAGGCCGCACATATGAATCAACTGGTCTTGGTAGAGAGTCCCTATACGGGGGTTCCACCGTGCAAGGGCATCCAAAACTAGGAAAGCCCGTTTTTTCGCTATGTCCCAAATATACACTGGGTTGCGAAAGAAGTCAATTAGCCTATCAATAAGCCTGACTTCAACTGCGTCTTCATTATTTTCCGACACTAATACAAAAAAAATCCAGCATAACGCTGGACATACGCCCTTTTGGGCTTACACTTATCGGGACTATTGCTAGCCCACGGGTTGATTCAGTATCAAACGCGACCCGAAAGTCCGACTTGGCCGAAGTCAACTGCCTCGGCTTCCTCTTCTGTTTCGGTGTTGGCCGGGACGAAACCACGAGCCAGACAGTTGTCGCGAATAAGCTCCAATTCCTTTTCAGGAGTGGAGTTCATTGAGTTTCTGTTGATACCCTTGATGAAATCCTGTTCTTCAGGCTCATCTTGGTGGCGAGTCCAGGCGATTTTGAAAGCCGCTTGAACTGCGTTTGCAATCTGACGACCGTTACTGCCGTCGGTGTACTTCAGCAGGTTGTCCAAGAACGGATAATCGTCAGGGTTACGACGCACCATACCCCTTTCGTTTGCGTCGGGGTTGTTGGGGTCGAACCGCCTCATTTTGGCAATATGGATTTTCAAAATCTCAAGTTGCTCATCCTGATTCGGGTAGTTGAACAAGAAACGAGCGCCAGCACGGTCGATAAACTCCGGAGGGAGCATCTCAACACGGTTAGCGGTAAAGGCGAACATGATATTCGACTTATTCTCTTGAATCTCAGTCAGCAAGATAGAAAGGACGGAAGCGGTTGAGCCACCATCGCGTTCAGCTGACACATTTTGCACTAGCTTTTCGACTTCGTCAATCCAGATGATACCATCCATGCTTGCGCCTAGGTCAATAGCCAATGCGAGCCTTGCTTCTCCTTCACCGACATACTTCTTACGAAGGTCAGTTGCATCTAGTCGAATAACAGGTCGACCAGTAAGAGAACCAAGTACTTTGATTCCCAAAGACTTACCAGTACCGGGCGGTCCAGCTAGGATAGCCATACGACTTCCTTGTAGACCAAATCCGAGTGCTTCGGGAGTTGAACATGCAATTTCTTCCTGGAGATACTCCTGGAAAACTTGCATACCACCGACCACATCGTCAGGGTCGGGGTTATGCAGCTCAAGGCCGTAGTCGTTCACTTGGGCTGACTTTTCGGCAAGGATGGTTGGAACATCAATCTTGCCAAGTTTGGAAACGCACATAAGGAGTGCTGATTCTCCACGAGCCTTCGTCATACCAGTGACAGCACTGACACAACGCTCAAGGTCGTTATCGGAGATACCTACAATAGGGTTTCCATTTTTGTCTTTGTCCATCAAAAGTGGTTTTGTTTGGACATAGCTTCGAATAGTTTCGCGCCAGTATGTCTTGTGTGGCCGAGACCACTTGACACTAAACAAACTCTCTCGAAGAGAGTCAGGGAGCTTATCATAATTCGAAGGGACGAGAAGTATGATACCAAGGCCAGTTACAGCTTGGTTTCGGAAGAAATCAATTCGTTCTGCAATCATAGCACAGAATGTCTTGAATGTCAAATAATTCTCGGAGAACTTGATGACATAAATTCTACCTCGTCCGTGTTTTTGCGAGTCAAAGTCATAAATCGACTTAAGCACTGTCATACAGATTCGTTCTGCTGTGGCTTTGTGATTGAATTTGACTTGCTGGGATGCGCCCAGCGTTTTAACTGCCTTTGACTTTGGAATGGGTTCCAATAGCTCTTCATTACAGTCAACTGGGTCTCCGTAAGGAAGTGCCTTTGCATGCATACTTCCTTCGTCATAATCACCGTTCCCTTCAACGGGTTCAGTGTAGGTTAGACTAACCGAGCCGTCGCTCTTTGTATTCTTAGAGGCTTTGACGAGTCGGTACTCCTGAGGGTACTCCGTAAAAGAAGTAACAATAACCTCAGGCCTTACGCCCATCCATCGAGGACCGATGTTGCGGGCGTCTTCAGACACTGAAAAGCGCACAATCTCGTTGATTGTTTCAGCCA
>DMQR01000182.1 GCA_003455605.1 Cryomorphaceae bacterium
AGATGCCGTGGCTTCCACAGTAATGATTGCGGAAATGGCCGCTACTGCCAAGGCCCAAGGCCGTACAGTCTTGCAACAGCTAGAAGCTATCCACCGCGAGTTCGGCCAATACCAAGAGCGTTTAATTTCCATCACCAAGAAAGGCCGTTCTGGTGCCCAAGAGATTACCGATATGATGACTACCCTGCGAAATGATCCGCCTAAAACCTTGGCTGGATCGCCTGTGGTAATTGCCATCGACCACAGCAATTCAACCCAGACCGATCTACGGAGTGGGGCAACATCAAGCACTGAACTACCTGCCTCAAATGTTTTGCAGTTCATCACTGAAGCTGGGGATAAGGTTAGTGCCCGTCCTTCCGGAACAGAACCAAAAATTAAGTTCTACTTTAGTGTGCGCGCCATTACTGGTGATAGCCATGCCGCTACCAAGACTGAACTTGAAAGAAAGATTGATACCTTTGTTGAGGAATTAAACCTCTAATTCTAACATGAAGAATTTCATCATCATAGGGGCTATTTTGATGGCCCTTTTTTCGTGTACATCGCCAGAAACAGAAATGGCTGAAGCAACAGGAGAAGAATTCATTGTATCTATCATTCAAAACGACTCCACCAGTGTATCTCTTAATGTTCGTCTTGTGGACAACACATTGACGTTTTACAATGGAGTACAAGAATCTTTTGAGGTAATTCTAACTGGAGAAGATACCCTTAGAGGTACTTTCCCTGTATTCGCCTCTGATCTATGGCTTATCTCCACAGAAGATGGGTTTGAAGGAGAATACTACCGAACCGACGCGAAGAATTATCAATTACCTCTCGAATTCAAGCCTGGCAACATAAATTACAACCAGAGCCCTTCAAACTTCTCAAACCAATATGCCATCACCCAATACCTGGGCGAGGGAATAGAGAAGCCTGCGTTGCTGCAGCTCGATAAAAAAGATGGCGTTCTAATAGGAACCATCGCGACCTCTACCGGAGATAGCAGATTCTTGTCGGGGAAGCAACTAGAAAACGCGCAATACCTTCTGCAAGGCTTCGACGGTAGGTTTATATACCGCGTCGAATTTTCTACCGAAGGTGATTCCGTATTCGGTCACGTTTGGGCAGGGATGACTGGATACTATTCATTCTCAGGTGTTGCAGACGATCATGCAGCGCTGGAAGATCCAGAAGAAATGTCAAAGTTGCGCGAAGATTATACCCACATCGAGTGGCATCTGCCGGACTTAAATGGAGATACTGTTCACTTTGATAGCCGTACTATCACCAAGCCTACCATCTTGGCCATCCAAGGGTCGTGGTGCCCAAACTGTATGGACGAAGGCCGAGCGTTAGACCAGTACTACCGTGAATTTGAGGGAGCTATTGATGTCTACGCCTTGAGCTACGAATATAGCGGCACTTTGGAAAGAGCCACGGCTGCCGTGCAAAAAATGGAGCGCGATCTCAACACCTCCTTTCCTATGGTTATCGCCACCTACGATCCTAAGCAGGACCGCAATGCAGTATTGCCGTTGGAACAGATTCGCAGCTACCCTACTACCATCATGTTGGATCACCAGGGGAATGTGGTGAAGATCTATACTGGTTTTTACGGCCCCTCTACCAAGGAATACGTGGCTTACGTCAAAGAAACCCGAGAGGAATTGGAAGAATTAGTGGCTAAAGCGAATGGCTAATTACATTGAACGCATATGGCCGGATTTTAAGGAGCTCGCCCGCTCCAAGCGGAAGGAGAATAAAAAATTCTTCGCCCGCCTACACAGGCAAGACCCAAAGCGTTTAAACGAGCAATTTCATGCGATTCACGAAGAGGTCTTCGCCAAAACGGACTGTTTGACATGTGCGCGTTGTTGTCGCGCGACCGGACCCCTGCTGACAAAACAGGATATTGGGCGGATTTCCAAAAAGCAAGGTATGAAGCCGGCAGATTTCGAGAAGCAATATCTGCGCGTAGATGAAGATGGGGATTGGGTGATGAAGAGTGTGCCGTGTCCCTTCTTGGAATTGGACACCAACAAATGTACCATCTACGAATATGCGCCAAAGTCTTGCCGGCAGTACCCGCATACCGATCACTCGAACATGAAGTCGATTTTAAGATTGACCGAAACCAATGTTAGACACTGTCCTGCCGTGTTTGAGATAGTCGAGCGCATGAAGCAAAGCGCTCAATTCTAACCATATACAGTCCCTCTTCTAAACCAGAAATGGAATACAAGAGCGGTGGCTACAACGGTTACCGAGCCGACGACGTTGTACCAAAGGTAGCCAAGAGAAATGATATCCGTGGTGTTGAGATAATGGCAGAACAACACGACGAATTGGCCCAAAATACCGGCTATGAAAATGGACTTCCCTCCCACGGATTTAAGGAACAAGGCGACCAAGAAAATTCCTAAGATGGTACCATAGAACAAGCTGCCCAGAACGTTGACCAGCTGAATTAGGTTCTCGTACAATGGTGCGGCTAAGGCAACGCCAATGGCTGCAAGACCCCAAATAAATGTGAGCAGGCGAATGGTGCGCTTTGGGCGCTCGGACTCCCCTTTGAAAACCGTGTAATAATCTACATAGGTCGTGGTGGCGAGGGCGCTGACTTCCCCGGACGTGCTGGACATGGCGGCGGAAATAATCACGGCTAATAGCAGACCCACGAGGCCTTTGGGCAGGAAGTTGAGCACGAAGGTGATGAAGACATAGTCAGTGTCTTTACGCTGGAAATTCGGTACGCGTGCTTCGAGGGTGGCTATATAAGACTCGCGGATTTGGGTAAGGGTTTCCTTGTGTACATCCACAGCGTCCCAATCTCCGATGAGGAGGGCTTCACGCTTAGCGGCGAAGGAATTTGCATGGAATTTTTCTAGTTCTGCCAATTCTGCTTGCACCTCAACCGGCGCTCGTTTCACTTCGCTTTCGTTGAAGAAAATGGGCGGTTGCGTGAATTGGTAAAAAACAAAAAGTAAAACACCGACACAGAGGATTCCAAATTGCATCGGCACTTTAAAAACCCCATTGAAAAGTAGACCAAAACGGCTGGAGGAGAGGTTTTCTGCGCCCAGATAACGCTGGACTTGGCTCTGATCGGTGCCTAAATAACTCAAAGAAAGGAACAATCCACCGGCAAGGCCCGACCACAGGGTGTAGCGAGTACCCATGTCAATAGAGGTGTTGATAATATGAAGCTTGCCCATCTGGCCAGCGATATCGTAAGCTTCCGGCATACTCACGGGGATCTTATCGACCAATAAATAGGCCGCAATCCCCATCCCGCCGAGGATGGTAAGCATTTGCCATTTCTGTGTAACGGCGACTGCTGCGGAACCGCCACTCACTGTATAGAAGATTACGATCAGCCCTATGATGATAATCATGAGGTTGAGCGACAGGCCCAGTGCTGCACTCAGGACGATGGCCGGTGCAAAGATGGTAATGCCTGCTGCCAAGCCACGCGACACTAAAAACAGTGCCGCGGTAAATAATCGGGTTTTACGGTCGAAGCGTTTCTCGAGGAATTGATACGCGGTGATGGCACTCATCTTTCTGTAGGCGGGCACAAAGAACGCGCTGACCAAAATGACCGCAAGGGGAAGACCAAAATAGAACTGGATAAATCCCATATCCTCGGCATAGGCCTG
>DMQR01000034.1 GCA_003455605.1 Cryomorphaceae bacterium
CATTGAAAGGAGCAATCTCTTTCAATAATCCATGACCACTTTCATCTCTCGAATTGCCGGAGAATTACAACATGCCCCTGAGGCTTTGCACGAACAATTGGTCCTTATTCCAAACCGTCGTGCCGCGCTTTTTATTCAGGAGGAATTGCGCAAGGATTTGGAGAAGTTCAAGCTCTTTCCCCTGTTTTTAACCATCGATGAATTCATTGCTCAGGCGGCGAATTTGCTGGTTATGGAACCCATGGCCTTGCTCGTGGCCTTGCACGAATGTTATGGTGAAGTCCGCCGCACCTCTTTTCCTGGTAAGGAGGAAGAAGATTTGGGCCAATTCCTGGGTTGGGGACAAACCTTGCTCTCGGATTTTGGCGAGATCGACCGCTATGTATTGAATCCAGAACAAGTATTGGGGGATTTATACAACGTACAAAAGTTAGCCGAATGGAACCTAGACCCGGAGGAGCAGACCAAGATGATGCGTAACTATTCAGATTTCATTCAGCTGCTTCCCCAAACCTACGAGCGATTCACAAAAAGGCTATTGGAGCGGGGAGAGGCCTATGGCGGTTTGGCAGCGCGCACGCTCTCGAAACAACCACATTTGCTCGAAGCATTCTTGTCGAGGAATGGAGTTAAGAAAGTCGTTGTTGCCGGATTGAACGCGTTGAATACAGCAGAATTGGACATCCTAAAAACCCTTAGAAATAGCCGTCCCACTTCCTTCCTTTGGGATACGGATGCACACTACGTCCATACGCCCATGCACGAAGCCGGGCATTTCTTGCGACTGCATCAAAAACGCGAAAAGGTGTTCGGGGACTACATCCCCAAGGTGGGCTCAGCGCAGAGCGATTGGCGAAACCTGCCAAAGACCATACAGCCGGTAGGGGCGACAAAATTCACCGGTCAAGCCAAAGCCGTGGCCAAGACCTTGGCGCAATGGCATGAGCGCGGCATTCCTCCCCGCCACATCGCGGTGATTCTCGCGGACGAAAGCCTGCTCAATCCCGTACTTAATTTCCTTCCGGCACCGTACGAAAAGGTGAACATTACCATGGGCTTTCCACTGAACCAAACGGCACTTGCCGCAACGGTGGGATTGTACTTGAACATGGTGGAATATGCCGTGAAAAATCAACGGCCTGGAAACGATTGGACACTGCACCATAAGTCGCTTTCTGCTCTGTGTACAGACCCGATGTTCAACAGGTATTGGACGGCAGAAAATCAAGGGCCTTATGCATGGCACCAAGAGATTGTTGCTGGAAACAAGGTCTTTACGGCGGCTAAATATTGGGGCGATAAAGCCAGTGAACACCTGCCTGCTTATGGCCGTATGTTCCAGCCGGAACACCCCTCTGACTTCATTGATGCGCTTCAATACTGGCTCCAACATGTCGGCGCCACGGAGAAGAGCGATACGATGGCCCAGAATACCGCGCACCACATTTACACCCTCCTCGAACAATTAAAACGCACCATTCAAAACACTTCACAGGATCCCCTCATATGGATCAAGCTGATCAAGCAGCAATTGCGTAACGGCAGCATTGATTTCGTTGGGGAGCCGCTCGAAGGATTACAGGTGATGGGAATCTTGGAATCACGGACCTTGGACTTCCCTTACATTATTCTCGTGGGCATTAACGAAGGTGTATTGCCTGCAGGTCGCTCCTTTAATTCGCTCCTTCCGTTTGATATCAAAAGGCATTATGGCCTGCCCACTTACGAGGAAAAGGATGCCGTATATGCCTACCACTTTTACCGAATTCTACAACGCTGCAAAGAAGCTACCATTACCTTCAACATGGATAAGGAAGCCATGGGCGGCGGGGAGCCGAGCCGGTTCCTCGTACAAATAGAACACGAACTCAAAGGAACAGCGGCCACCGTACTCCCAAGATTGTTCAGCAATGGAGAAGTCCAGGCCCAAAGTGTGGCCTCAAAGTTCGAAGCGGAGAAAACTAGCGCCGTCAAGGAGGCCATTGCCCAATGGTGGGAGCTTGGCATAAGCACCTCTTCCTTAAATGAATTGGTCAGTATGCCGGACCAATTCTATAAAAAGCGACTCATTAAAATTAAAGAAGAGGACGAGGTAGAGGAAAATATGAGCGCCATGGTCATGGGCAACCTTGTGCATAAAGGCCTAGAGAAAGTTTATGAGCCGTTCGTCGGTCAACAAATCCCAACCTTTGATGTAGATTTATGGACCGAACAGGCCATGGATTTTGGCATCACTTACCTCGTTGAGGAAAAGGGCTATTCCCGACGCGCTTTGCATACCGGTCGCAATATTCTGACCGTGGAAGTCTGCCGCCAAATGATCCGTCAGTTCCTGGAATACGACCTGCACCGGGCCAACATGTACGAAATCATCCTACTGGGTATAGAAACAGAGTTGTCCTATTCCATGAACCATCCTACCCTAGGACTCCCCATGAATTTCAAGGGCTACATTGACCGAGTCGAACTTATAGACCAATGCCTCACCATTTGGGATTATAAAACAGGCTCCTTCACCTCGAGCGACCTCAGCCTTGGCGCCATGGAAGACCTTTGGAAAGGAACAAAAGGCAAGCCCTTACAGGTACTATTGTACGCTTGGCTCCTCAATAAAATGGGAACTTTCCCACATCCATTACCGTGGCGCTCCGGCATGTTCAAACTGCAAAGCGGTGCTCCTGAAATCTTATTAGGAGGAGCGGTGGTCAACAAGACCAAGTACATTTCGACTGAGGTTGTTCAAGTATTTGAAAGTGCACTGATGGAGTACCTAGAAGAAGTATATACTGATGACCTGCCCTTTGTAGAAATCCCAAAATTTGAATTCAAATAAGACCATGCTCGAGCACATTCCTACCAAAGAAGATATTCTTGCCGCACACAAGCGTATTAGCCCCTATATCCACCTGACTCCGGTCTTTACGTCGCATTGGTTCGACAAGCGCGTAGGTAAGCCTTGCGTTTTTAAAGGGGAACACCTCCAAAAAACTGGGGCGTTCAAAGCCCGCGGTGCGATGAATGCAGTGCTGGTGAATGCCGAGATAGCACGAGGCCAAGGATTTATTACGCACAGCTCAGGTAATCACGGTGCGGCATTGGCCTGGGCAGCAGCACAGATAGGGGAAAGCGCCTATATCATTATGCCAGAAAACGCACCAAAAACCAAAGTTGCTGCAGTGCGCCAGTATGGAGGAATAATCACTTTTTGTAAGCCTACTCTAGAAGCTAGAGAGGCTACCGCTACCAAAGTTCAATCACAAACGGGAGCAGTGCTCATCCACCCCTACAATAACTACGACATCATTGCGGGACAAGCGACAGCAACTTTGGAGCTGCTCGAAAAACATCCCGGTCTGCATACCTTATACGTGCCCATCGGTGGCGGAGGGCTACTTTCCGGAGCCGCCTTGGCCAATCATTTTTTTGGCAATGCCAAAGTAGTAGGTTGCGAACCCGATGCTTCGGGTGATGCCTACCAAAGCTTCCAGTCTGGAAATTGGATTCCTGCCGAAAACCACCATACGATTGCGGATGGCCTCAAGACTTCCCTAGGAGATAAAACCTTTAAGATCATTGCTAAACACGTGGATGAGATTGTATTGGTAAGCGAGGAGGAGATGAAAGAGGCGTGGAAATTTGCAGTGGCTAGGTTAAAACAATTGGTCGAACCATCTGCTGCTGCAGGCCTCGCAGCGGCTTTAAAACACCAAGGAGGTGGGCCTAAAGGCATTGTTCTTTGTGGTGGGAATATGGATTTAAATCCTTGGGGCTAACCTAAATAGCCTTTAATCATGCGCGCCACATATTTTCCGATAACGTCGAACTCAAGATTTACTCGCGCCCCCACTTTTATATCGTGAAAAACTGTGTGTTCGTAGGTATATGGAATGATGGCTACGCTAAAAGAGCCCTCTTTTGAATCCACCACAGTCAAAGAGGTACCGTTCACGGTGATCGAACCTTTTTCAACGGTTACATTTCCCAAAGAGGTGTCGTACGAGAAGGTGAAGGTCCACGATCCGTCGCGTTCTTCGACCGCGGTACAAGTGGCTACTTGGTCCACATGGCCTTGTACAATGTGTCCATCGAAACGGTCGCCCATGGTCATACAGCGCTCTAAATTCACAGGGCTGCCTTCCTCCAAATCATTGAGGTTGGTTTTGTTGAGGGTCTCCTCAATAGCAGTCACTCGGTAGGTGCGATCACCAAAAATTTCCACGACGGTCAGACATACACCATTATGGGCTATACTTTGGTCGATTTTCATCTCTGCAGCGAGAGGAGATTCCATATATAATTCCAAGTTGCCTTCGCTTTTTTCCAGTTTGGCAACTCTTGCAACATTTTCAATAATTCCGGTAAACATGGAGACTGTTTTGTGGTTGGTTAAAATAGTACATTTGGAGCTAAATATTCAGAATATGAAAGTCTCTACATACACCCCTGATTACACCGGACCCCTAGCGATTGTTTACGAAAACTTGAAAGAATTGGCCTCACACCTTGACCCTGAGCAGCAAGCACGTGCTGAAGCACTCGCAGATAAGTTTGACGAGCAGTGGCTCGAACTACAAAGTGGGGCGAATACGACCTGGGTGTATAAAGTCAACTCCTCTCTGGATACAGATGCGCGTGCCGAGAAAATGCGTCAGGCGGGTAATGCTTTGTGTTTAAACGCCAATGCCTTATTTACTGATCGCGTCGCCATTTTAGGGCACCATGTGCCTTCGGTTGCAGAAGGCGCTGCCTTAGGTAATTACCAATTCTTGAGTTACTTCTCTGATCAACACAAGCGTCGCAACTCCCTCGTTCAACTTTTTGTCGAGGCGGATCACGAAGCTACCGTACAGGCACAAGCTGTTGCCGTGATGGGAACTGTTTTTGCCCGCGATTTGGTCAACACCCCGGTCATTGACCTAACAGCTACAGATTTGGCGAACGAAGCCAAAGCCGCAGGAAAGCGTCATGGTTTTTCAGTAGAAATACTTGAGAAGAAGCAAATCGAAAGCCTGAAGATGGGCGGTCTGCTTGCCGTAAACTATGGTTCGACCGAGCCACCAGTGTTCATCATAATGGAGCACAAGCCGGCCGGAGCCACCAATGAAAAGCCTATCGTCCTAGCGGGTAAAGGTGTAGTTTATGATACCGGTGGTTTGAGCTTGAAGCCGACGAACTACATGGACGATATGAAGTCGGATATGGGCGGAGCGGCAGCGGTATTGGGTACCATTAGTGCTGTGGCGGAGGCAAATTTACCACTTCACGTCATTGGCCTTGTTCCTGCTACCGATAACCGTCCCGGCGGAAATGCAGTAACTCCTGGTGATGTCATTACCATTTCAGATGGTACGACCGTTGAGGTAATGAATACCGATGCCGAAGGACGTTTGATTTTAAGCGATGCTTTGGTGTATGCGAAGCGATACAATCCAGAATTAGTCATTGACCTTGCCACCCTGACTGGTGCAGCAGCACGCGCTATTGGCCACTATGCCATCGTCGGAATGGGTAATGCCGGAGCAGAAACCATGAGCACCTTGCAAGCGAGCGGTTTGGCGACACACGAACGCGTGGTTGAATTCCCGTTCTGGGACGAATACAAAGAATTATTGAAGAGCCCTATTGCCGATATGAAAAACATTGGAGGTGCAGAGGCGGGAGCCATTACCGCAGGGAAGTTCTTAGAGCACTTTACTGATTATCCTTACATTCACTTGGACATCGCCGGACCTGCTTTCTTGAAGAAACGCATCGGCTATCGCGTGGAAGGCGGAACGGGTGTAGGTGTTCGATTATTATTTGACTTCCTCAGTAAAAAATCTGCCTAATGAGTGACTCACAAAACAACAATCCTATCGACAACGCCGGCAACGGTGAAAACAAAGGAGGAGATCGCCGCAGACGAAATCGAGGCGGACGCAACCGTAACAGAAATCGCAAGTCTCAAGTGGACGGGCAAGAGCAAGTCCAAAGCGAAGCCAAAGAAAGTCAGGAACCCCGCGAGCAAAAGCAAGGAGTACGTGGAAGAGATGGACGCGGCAGAAATAAAAAGCCTGCAAAATTTGTCAAAGCACAGCCCGCCTCTGAAGAGGTGAAAGAGAGGCTTGATGCGCAAGCCAATCTTTATGATATGAACTTCGATGTGCCGGAAGTTGAATGGGAAGGAGGAGATGTATTGACCAAGCCTGTCGTTGGGATTACTTGTGGTGATCTTAACGGCATAGGTATGGAGATCATCATCAAAGCTTTGGAAGACGAACGAGTGGCTGAACTATGTACACCCTTAGTCTTCGCCTCAAGTAAACTAGCTTCCTACCACCGTAAAGTCATTGATAAGCGTGATTTCAATTTCAACGCTGTGGATTCTATCGACCAAATCAAGGAGGGCAAGAACAACCTAATTTCCGTTTGGGAGGATAATGTTGAACTAGAATTAGGAGTGCCTACAGATGTGAGCGGGGCCTATGCGATCAAAAGCATAGATGCTGCGATTGAAGCCGCTAAAGCTGGACATATCCATGCCATTGTTACGGCACCCATTAATAAGCACAACATCGCGGAACAGCACGAAGGATTTCGAGGACATACGGGCTATTTGGCGGAGGCCTTTGGCAACGAAGTGTTGATGGTACTCGCCTCGGATTATATTCGAGTGGCCACCGTTACGGGACACGTACCTATTAAAGATGTTGCGACATCATTGACCCAAGAAAAAATCGAACAAAGTCTTGCCTTATTGGTCCAGAGCTTAAAGCGAGATTTTGGAAAAGTTAAACCTGCCATTGCAGTACTTGGCCTAAATCCACACGCCGGCGAAATTGGAACTATTGGCAGTGAAGAGGCAGAAATTATTGCTCCGGCTGTTGCAAACAGCCAAAAACTAGGTGCTATCATAAAGGGACCATACCCTGCAGACGGGTTCTTTGGTCAAGGCCATGAAGAGCGCTTCGACGCGGTTTTAGGGATGTACCACGATCAAGTATTGATTCCGTTCAAAAGTTTAGCCATGGGAACTGGGACCAATTGTACCGCAGGGCTCAGTGTTGTCCGTACTTCTCCGGATCATGGCACGGCCATGCATATTGCCGGACAAGGCAAGGCTGACCACTCCTCATTTCAGCACGCCATTTTCACGGCTGTAGAAACGGTTCAATCTCAGATTCAATACGACAAGATGACCGCAAATCCTCTCAAAAAACAAAAAGAGAAGAATTAGAAGTTTTCAACAATTTGAATATCTTTGCACGCTCATTCAGAGACAATTGAAGCAGTGAAAACGAAGGACTTTGATATCGCCTTTATCGGCTTGTCCAACGGGGCACACGTATTTGAGTTTAATCTGGATGACTCGTTCTTTGAACTTTTCAAGTATGACGAATATTCACAATTGCGTGGAAAAGTCACTATGGAAATGGTAAAAAGTGAGACTGTTTTGGACCTCAGCTTAAATTTTTCAGGCAGCATCCAAGCACCTTGCGACGTCACCAATGAGCCCTTCGAACAGGCATTAAATAATGCTTTTGGTATTCAGGTAAATTTTGGTGATTCTTACAACGACGAAAATGAAGAGTTGTTGGTTTTACCCCATGGCGAGCACCAATTCAACATCGCACAAATGGTATACGAACTGGTGGTGTTGAGTATCCCAGCAAAACTATATGGACCAAATGCCGGCAACGGTATCGAGGATTACTTGAAGAACGAAGACGAAGAAACTGAAACGGATACGGACCCACGTTGGGACCAATTAAAAGACTTGTTGAATAAATAACAAATTGAAAAATGGCACATCCTAAGCGCAGACAGTCTAGCACTAGAAGAGACAAGCGTAGAACGCATTATAAAGCGGCTGATCAGCAATTGGCTGTCTGCCCAACCACTGGTGAGGCTCACCTTTACCACCGTGCACACTGGCACGAAGGAAAACTTTACTACAAGGGTAAAGTGGTAATGGAAAAAGCTTAAGCCTCTCGTTTAACGAACTGATTGTTAAAAAAGTAGCCTTTTTAGGGCTACTTTTTCTTTTTTGGGCACCTCTAGAAAAATCAAGGGGCCTATTTTAGCCCCGACAACAATAAAGCTATGAAAGCAGCAATCACCGCTATCGGCGGATATGTTCCAGAATATGTGTTGACCAATGACGAGTTAGCAAACATCGTGGAAACCAACGATGAGTGGATAACAACGAGAACCGGAATTAAAGAACGACGCATTCTTAAGCCAGAAGAAGGCATGGGCGCCTCCTACCTCGCTATTAAAGCGGTAGAAGCCATGAAAGCCGAATACGGTGTGCGCGTGGATGATGTTGATCTAGTCATCCTAGCGTCTGTGACTCCAGATATGCCAGTGGCCATTACCAGCGCTTATATTGCACAAGAAATTGGTGCCACAAACGCATACGCATTCGATTTACAAGCCGCCTGTTCATCATTCCTATATGCCGTCAGTAATGCGTCAGCATATATCGAATCAGGTAAATACAAAAAGGTATTGGTCGTAGGTTCTGATGTGATGAGCTCTATTGTAGATTATACGGACCGCACTACTTGTATCCTTTTCGGAGACGGTTGCGGGGTGGCCTTGATGGAGCCTAACGAGGAAGGTCTTGGGGTACAAGATGAATTGCTTCGTACTGATGCTACAGGAAGAGATTTCTTGCGCATCGAAGCGGGTGGTTCTTTCCTACCTCCTTCTCACGAAACCATTGACAAAAAACAGCACGCTCTTCGCCAAGAAGGTCAGAGTGTATTCCGCTTTGCAGTAAGCCGTATGGCAGATACTTCAGCGGAGTTGTTGGAAAAAAACGGATTGACTGGTGAAGATGTGGCCTACTTGGTTCCTCATCAAGCCAACTTGAGAATTATTGATGCAACTGCTCGTCGCATGGGTCTTACCAATGATAAAGTCGTGGTCAATATTCAAAACTATGGAAACACTACCTCTGCAACCATTCCTCTGGGACTTTGGGACTTCAGAGATAAGTTTAATAAGGGTGATAACATCTTCTTCGCAGCCTTTGGTGGCGGATTTACATGGGGGGCCATGTGGATCAAATGGGCCATCGATAAAAAATAACTCGTACATTCATATTCCTAAATAACACACGAACATGGACTTGAAAGAAATCCAAGCACTCATCAAATTCGTTGCTAAAAGCGGCGCTCAAGAAGTGAGTCTAGAAACTGAAGACTTCAAGATCAACATCAAAACAGGTTCTGATGCTGAAAAACCAACGATCATTCAAGCGATGGCTCCGCAAGC
>DMQR01000189.1 GCA_003455605.1 Cryomorphaceae bacterium
GCCGCGAAAATCTTGGATATTGATCCGCGTGCACTTCATGAGGAATTGGCCCGATTACTTGATGCGCAAAACCGTCAGGCCAGACGTAAGCAAGCCGAAGTACCGCCCATGGAAGCATTGCCTTCCACTGAAAGGGCAGCGACTCCCTTCGGGCACCACCAAGAGGAAAAAGTCATTCAACTGTTAGTTGCCCGTGGCGTGGAGGATATGTTGGAAGAAGATCTCGATCCTGTGGAAGTAGTACCCGTCAGTATAACGGAATGGGTTGTTGAAACCATCGAGAAGGATAAAATTCCGTTTGAAACGCCCGTCTTCCAACGAATGTATGATTTAGTCAAAGCAGAACTTGAGGCAGGTCATGTCCCCGATAGTGCTTGGTGGATAATGCAGGAGGACCCGGAGGTAATAGAAGTAGCTACGGCGGCCTTAACGGAACCTTACGTGTTGAGCAATTGGAAGCGAAAGGATATTCACTTGCCTTTGGAGCGCAATACGATTAAGGATTTGGTTCAAGAAACGGTCCTGCGATTGAAATCAATTTGGGTGGACCGCAAGTTAAATGAGCTCAAGGCCCAATTTAATGCAGAAAACGTCGACGTTGATTACTACCTGACTGCCTTTGAGAAATGGAACAAAGCCCGTCAGCAGATTAATGAAGAATTGAATAGGATTGTTTAAGCTCCTAACTCTTTTATGATTCGAAGGGCCTCGTATAATCGGTCCTCGAAAATGGGCTCTCGCAAAATGAGGTAAGGCCGGCCCAATTCCTCCAATAAATCCATAAACTTTTGGTGTAATTCTTCGCGACGGCGGCCATCTATGCGGTATTTATCTTCAGTGTAGGTGTTGGTCGGTGCACACAGTAGATAAAAAGAAGCCCCCCCAGGCGCCAACCATTGGGTGTCCTCGACGCCAAATTTATCCGAGCCCCAAATGGCAAGCGTCAGGCCGTCGGTATCGAATATCTGTTGTCCCTCCTCGTAATAACCGTAATTCTTTTGAGCGAGTAATTGGCCCTGTGCTATGGCCTCGAAGTGCTCCTTGGGGAATGGATGCATAGAAGGTTTAGGGTCCAATTCATCCAAATACTCGCGCGCATACTCTCCACAAACCTCGCGTGAGAGTGCATCACCTATGGCTTTAGCCAATGAGCTTTTGAAGGTACTTTCGACCCCAGTGAAAATTAAATGCATCATAATAAATCCAGTTTCATCATGACTATATACTGTCCTTCCCAACGCTTCAAATCTTTGGCGTTCATCCTTTTGCCCACGGCAAAGTCTTCAATGGGTTGTTCGCTGTAGCGTTCAAAGTCCAATTTTTCTAAAATACGTGAACTGGCAGGATTACCTGTCAAGGTTCGCCCTATCAATCTAGGCAGTCCCTTTTCTCGCGCCCATTTCACGGTTGCCTCCGCACATTCCGTGGCCACACCTTGGCCCCAAAATTTTCTAAAGAACATAAAGCCGAGGTCTATGCCCCAAGGATTTTTCTTGAGCCCGCACCATCCTAGTGCCTCTCCTGAATTCTTATCCTCTACCATCCAACGGCCATATCCGTCGCGCTGGTAGTTGAGGTAGGTAGCGATTAATCCTCGGGTCGTCTCTACCGAATCAAATCCAGCATCTCCACTATAATGCACCACTTCTGGATCCTGATTCAGCTCATAAATCCAATGAGCGTCGCTGAGGTTCCATTCGCGAAGCGTGAATCGCTCCGTTTCAATAGGCGCCATTGGCGGGCGATGTGTAGCCAGGCAGATGTAGGTGCTCTCATGACGGCGGCCTTGAACCAAACATGCCTTCGCCACCTCACGATTCTTAGTAGGATAAATCCACGCTATCCCAATCCATCCACTATCGGTCGAATTTCGTTCGAGTGTGGTGATGTGAAGGTGTTCCCGGAAATCTACGCCGCCCTTGCTGTAGAGTTTGAACAAACTTTCCTTTATTCCCCAAATGAGTTGTAGTGCATCCTGCGTGCCCAGGTCTTCCAAGAAACGCTGCTCGTCTGTACGAAGAAACTTTGAAGTAATCTTAGTGAGTTGTGTTCTCTTTATCTCCACATCCACACCGACGTGTAAGGAAGGGGAATGGGCTGCTACAGCCCCCGATTTACAATGTGATATAGAAATTGGACCGCTTGGGTGTTCCGGCTTACCTCCCACAAAATACATCTGTCTTAGGTCTTGGCCTAAAATATCTTGAAGTGCGCTGCGACTGGCGGCCATTTCGTTGCGCTTTGTTTGAGAGCGAATGCTCTGCCATTTTTCTTGGTCTTCCAAGCACCATAAATCGGAGCATTGTGCATGTATTGGCGTGTTTTGCCAACGGACCTGTACTTCTTCATTCAGTGCCGAAAATACTATAGTGGTGCTCATCTTTATAACAAACTTTTGGGCTCCGCTCTTGTTGATTATATTTGCCGGACTTAATTGACCATAAACTATGAACGAAGTAACGCAATACATTCCTTACAAAGTTAAAGATATGTCTTTGGCCGAATGGGGTCGACAAGAAATCAAACTTGCCGAAGCAGAGATGCCAGGTCTAATGGCCCTACGTGAAGAGTACGGCGCCAGCAAACCACTGGCCGGTGCGCGCATCGCGGGTTGTTTGCACATGACCATCCAAACAGCGGTATTGATTGAGACCTTGGTCGAACTAGGCGCAGAAGTTACCTGGTCTTCTTGTAATATATTTTCTACTCAAGACCATGCAGCCGCGGCTATCGCGGCAGCGGGTATTCCAGTATATGCTTGGAAGGGTATGAATGAGGAAGAGTTCAACTGGTGTATCGAACAGACGCTATTTTTCGGTGGAGACCGTCAGCCATTAAACATGATTTTGGATGATGGTGGTGATTTGACCAACATGGTATTCGACGAATACCCTGAGTTGGTGGAAGGTATAAAAGGTTTGTCTGAAGAGACCAC
>DMQR01000070.1 GCA_003455605.1 Cryomorphaceae bacterium
CGCTTTACGTTGCTTTCCCGCTTCGATTTCAAACCGAGGGAGGCACCCGAAAGCAATACCGCCACTAATACTACCATGACAGTAGCAAATGTGTACGTATATCCGTTGCTGTTTACATTCATAGTTCAGGGCTTTAAGCGTGAGCAACGCGTTTCGTACGGCGCTTGATATTGGCTTCTACCACGTAGTAGTCAATAAGCGGTGCCATAACATTCATAAATAGGATGGCCAACATAATTCCTTCTGGGTATGCTGGGTTGAATACGCGAATCATAATTCCGAAGAACCCGGCCAAGAAGCCGTAGATGTATTTACCAGTTTCTGTTTGAGCAGCACTTACAGGGTCGGTAGCCATGAAGACCATGCCGAATATAAAACCACCCAACATTAATTGGTGTAATGGATTTAATCCCATGAATTCATTTACTGCAAAGAGGTTAAAGATTCCTGCCATCACAAATCCACCTATAAAGAAGCTCAACATGATTTTCCAAGAACCTACTCCCTTAAATACAAGGAACAGTCCACCTAGAAGAATAAGCAAGGCTGATGTCTCTCCGATAGATCCTGGAATCAATCCCAAGAATGCGTTCATGAAAGAGTAGTGACCACCTGTACCGAACTGAGTCATCACTGCATCCGTAGCAGGATTTCCCATCCCTTGACCTACAGTAGTTGCAAGATCACCTAGCGCTGTAGCACCTGAATATCCATCTACTACTTCACCACCCTTGGTGTTGATCCATACTTGATCACCTGACATCCATGTTGGGTAAGCAAAGAACGCAAAGGCACGAGCCGTAAGCGCAGGGTTCAACAAATTCATCCCTGTTCCGCCAAATACCTCTTTACCGATCAATACGGCGAAGATTGTACTAATAGCCACCATCCACAATGGGATATCTACCGGCATGATCATAGGAATCAACAACCCTGAAACCAAGAAACCTTCATTTACCGGGTGGTTGCGCTTCCATGAGAAGAATATCTCCACACCCAAACCAGCAGCATAGGTCACAGTAATCAACGGGAGCATCTTCAATGCACCAAAGAGGAAGCTGTCTAAAAGTGCAGCTTCTTCACCGATGGCAGCGAAATGCAATCTACCAATGTTCCACATCCCAAATAGTAGGGCTGGAACCATGGCGAAGATTACCGTCACCATCGTACGTTTCAAATCAATTGCATCACGAACGTGTGCACCTGAGTGCGTCGTGTGATCAGGAACGAAAGCCATCGTCTCCAATGCGTTGTGCAATGGGTAGAGGATGTTTCTTTTGCCATCTTTTTCAACCAGCGGTCTAGTCTTGTCGAATATGTTTTGTACAAACTTCATAATATGGCTATTACATCATTTCTTTTCTCAAGTCATTCAAACCGTCGCGTACAATCTTCTGCAATGGTAACTTAGAAGTACAAGCGACTTCTGCAAGGGCGAAATCTTCTGGCACTACTTCGTAAATACCCAACTGCTCCATCTTTTCGATGTCTCTGATTAAGATGCTGCGAAGCAGTTGTTGTGGGAAGATGTCCATGGGAATGAACTTCTCGTACTCCCCGCTTACTACAAACGCGCGCTCTTCACCATGCATATTGGTGTCCAAATCGTATTTGCGGTTCGGAAACAACCATCCCCAGAAGGCACGGTTGGTAGAAAACTTACCAAAGCCTGGCAGTACCCAACCGAAGAATTCAGTTTGGTTTCCTTCAGGAATAGCTGTGAGTTGTGCTTTGCCGAAGCTCAAAAAGCCGTCAATAGCTTGTTGAGATCCCGTCAATACGTCACCCGAGATAATACGTGTGTTCTCTGCATTCATGTTCGCACTAATAAATCCATTTAGGCTTGCACCTTGTAACATCGTAGCATAGCCAGTGTTCATCGCTTTAGAACCTGTAATAGCTACTTTGTATTCTGGAGCGTATTCTCCTGTTAGGAAAGCACGACCAATAATAGGAAGATCTACTGCGTTCAATGTCCAAACCACGTCACCTTTGTTAATAGGTGCTGTCTTGGCAATCTGGGTACCAACCAATCCCTTTGGATGCTTTCCCGAGAATGAAATATGAGTAGCCCCTTCTACCTGAAGTTCAGTAACTGCTGGTACATCAGCATCGTGGCTCAGATATACTTTACCCGTTGTCATCAAGGTCAAGGCATTAATGGCAGCTTGTACTGCTTCACCTTTCCCGGCCAACTGGGTAGCTAAATCCCCATTTAAGGGTCCGCTCTGTACGCCGTTTACGAAGATGTCGCGAGGCTGCTCGTTCATGCTAGCCGCTACGCCATAAGGGCGAGTGGTGATGAAGGCACCAACACCTGTATTTGAGAAGTGACCTGCTGCAGCCTCACGATCTCCTCTATTAAGGTCGAACGCACAGTGATTGGCATAGCTAACCTCGCTATCTGCCAATAACAAAACAGCCAAGATTTTGCGCTTTGCTCCGCGTTTGATTTCTGCTACTTCTCCTGAAACAGGAGCACAAATTTTTACTTCTGGACGGTCTTTGTCGAATAACAAAGTATCACCCGCCAAAACTTTTGTTCCAGCTTTCACTGCCAATTTTGGCGTGATACCTGGAAAATCTAAAGGACTTACGGCGTAAGTTAAGGGGCTGTATTTCCCGAGATCGTTCGAAGAAGCTTCGCCGACCAACTTAATATCGTAACCTTTGCGAATCTTGAAGGTTTGAGACATCGTACTTTAAGTATGATTGTACGTCGCAAAATTAGAACACAGACAACTTTTAGCCACAAGAAATCGGTACTAATTGTACCTTAGACACCAATATTTTATTAAAATGTCTGTTCATAAGTCCTTGATATTAGTCATAGCGTTGTTTTATAAGGTATTAACAGGTCAAATCCTCACCGATACAGTGGCATTTGATTACCTCAAAACCGTGCAATTGAGCCCGGTAGGTGCACCTATGGACTTCGCTGCATATGAATTGGGCAAGAATAAAGGTCTAGAATTCAGCTTTGATGACATGGCCTATGAGTGGAACAACTACGGATATCGCATTCAACATTGTGATAAGGATTGGTACCCCTCAGACCTTTTAATCAATCAATATCTAGATGGATTTGATGGGAATTATTTGACCAATTTCGCCATCAGCGTCGGTACCTTCGTCCCGTATACACATTACAAAACGACAATCCCCAACGAATACATCCGTCCAAAGATTAGCGGAAACTATATGTTGGAGATCTTCCAAAACGATGACCCCGAAGACATAATCATTCGCCGTCGCTTCATCGTCTATGAACCCTTAGCTATTCCAGCGGCTGAGGTTGTTCGCGCGGTAGATATGGTGAATTTCAGTACGGAACAGCAAGTCAATGCCCGCGTGGCCCTGGCCGGCTACCCCATCCAAGACTTTTTTAACGACTTAGACCTCAGTGTCCTACAAAACCGCCGCTGGGACAATAGCCTCAATCGACTCAAACCGACCTTCATCAATGACGGCATGCTCGAATACAACTTTATGGGTGAAGGGTCTTTTGAAGGCGGTGTGGAGTTCCACACCTTCGATACAAAGCGATTAAATCAGGTGGGTATGGGCGTAAAAGTGAGCCAGCTAGATTCCTGTTGGCAAGTCTTTTTGGATGAAAAGAAAAACCGCAGTATCTCAGTGTATGGCTTTCAACCCGATATCAACGGGGGCCGATTAATCCAGCGCGCCGACGTGGGAAATCCAGATTTGGCCGGTGATTATTGCGTAGTGGAATTCTATTTTGAAAGTCCTGAGCTCGAGGTCCCTGTGTATGTTTTTGGCCAATTGACTAATTGGCAACTGCTCCCAGAATTCCGCCTAGAATACAATTATTCGCGCGGTGCATACTCGGGTAAAATCCTGCTCAAACAGGGCTACTACAACTACGTATTTGCCCACCCCAATGCCGAAGGTCAAGCCAGCACAGAGTTAACGGAAGGCACGCACTGGCAAACGAAAAACGATTACACTCTAATTTTATATAATCGCAGTATGGGACTGCGCTACGATAGAATAATTGGCTACCTTAAACCCTCGATTGTAAACCGATGAGAACACTCCTTTCACTTGGTTTCGCAACCTTTTCCACTGCCGCTTTCGCTTGGGGACTTACCGGCCACCGCATCATTGGACATATCGCGATGGACCACCTCAACCCTGAGGTCAAAAAGCACATTATCAAAACCCTCAATGGGGAAGATTTGGCCATGGTCGCGAACTGGATGGACTTCATTAAATCTGACCCTTCTTACGACAGTTTGAACGCGTGGCACTATTGTACCGTAGAATCTATCGACCACTTGGACCAGCACGAGCACCCCGATAAAGGTGATGTTTGGATGGCCATTAATAAATTGCTCAAGGAAATTGAAACACAAAACTACAGCGTGGACGAAGCATTCGCCTTGCGCGCCCTCGCCCACCTCATTGGTGATGTACACCAGCCGCTGCACTGTGGCAACGGCACCGACATGGGTGGAAACCAAGTAAAGGTGAAGTTCTTTAGGGAGAGCTCCAACCTCCACCGCGTATGGGATAGTGGACTCATCGATTATTGGAACATGTCGTACACCGAATACTCCACTTGGATCATGAGTACCGTGACTCCGGAACATATTGAATCATGGAAAGGCACCACGACTAAGGATTGGGTGCGCGAGAGCGTGGAAATGCGCGAGCAATGTTACTTTACTATAGGCGATCCTGAACGAATGGGTTATCGATATGTCTACGACAACACCGAACTATTGCACTTGCGATTAGCTCAGGCAGGTGTACGCCTCTCGGACGCACTCAACCAAGCCTATGGTAAACGAGACTGAGAAAAAATTTTTGATAACTTAAAAAAAGCCGCCCCTCGGGGCGGCTTTTTTTAAGTTATCA
>DMQR01000153.1:0-289 GCA_003455605.1 Cryomorphaceae bacterium
CCCCGAATCTAGTTTCCACGTAAGGATAAAAGATAGCGGCTGATTGGCGCAAATAACTTGTCTTCCCGCTCAAGAACAAGCTGTTGTTAGCTAAGCCATTCTTATCCTTTTTCCCAAGCGGGGTCTCCACCAAAAGCTTACTCATATAGGTAGACGAGTAGAGCTTGCCCGTGGTTTCAGAACGGTTCCCGTCACGGGTGCGAATATCCATGACCGAACTGTTTCTCGAACCATATTCAGCTCCAAAACCAGCCGTGTAAACCTTGGCACTTTGCAAAACGTCGGTATC
>DMQR01000153.1:598-10723 GCA_003455605.1 Cryomorphaceae bacterium
GGCACTTTGCAAAACGTCGGTATCGAAAACAGAGAAGAAACCTATGCTATGGAAGGGATTATAGATGATCATCCCGTCGAGCAAGACAAGATTCTGGATAGGTGCACCACCTCGAATATATAATTGGCCCCCTTGATCTCCAGTGGTAACCACCCCCGGCAATACGGAAATGGCCTTCATCAAATCTGGATCTCCCCCTGCGGAGAAGGTTTCGATCGCTTTAGGATTTAGATTGACTACTGCGGTATTCACCTTGACCTTTTTCTCTGCCCGCTCAATATTCAAGTCTACCGTATTCAGCATTTGTGAACCTTCGTCTAGATAGACCTTGATGGTATTGGGTTTGTTTATGTAGATGCGCACCGTCTCACTTACGGTCTCATACCCCAAAAAGCTGACTTTCACTTGGACTTCGCCTACAGGCAGGTCTGATAATTGAAAATAGCCGTCCAAATTTGTGATAGTTCCGCGGTCTTCCCCCTCTACTACGATATTGGCATAGGGAATGGGGGCACCGTTGCTTTTTTCATACACGAACCCTCGTAGCATCTGAGGCTGGGCATTAACTACAGTCGCTAAAAGCAAGGAAAATATGGTTAGAAATCTCTTCATTTATTGGCCAAGGTACTGCGCTAAAGTACGCACTTGATGAGCCATTCTCTCAAATGTTCGTATTCATTTGCACTTGAGGGAATGACTCCTTTACATTTTCTATCGAAAATGAGGAGTTCTTCTAGCATTATCAAGGCTTGTGTACCGCTGTAATGACGGGAAGCCTGTGCAAATTGTTTCAAGAAATAGGGATGAATCTTCAGTGCGGAGGCGATGAATTTTTCCGGCTTACCCTTCATGCTGCGGTACTGTAGCAAGTTATTCACGAAATTAAACAAGATTCCTGTGATCATCTGTACTGGATGCTCCTTGGGGTTTTTACTGAAATAATGAACTATTTTAAATGCCTTGGCAGTATTGCGTTCGGCAATTGCAGCCACTAGCTCAAAGTTGTTATAGTCTTTACTAATACCAATATGACGTTCAATATCGTCAGCACTTAAATCGCGCCGATCGCCCATGGCTACATCGAGTTTTTCGACTTCTTTGTGCAACCTGCTCAAATCCGTACCCACCTGTTCGGCCATAGTGGCCACCACATTAGAGGAGCAGCGGAAGCCCTTAGCGCCTAATTCCTTTTCCAACCATGGTATTACCTGGTAATCACGCAGGGGATCGCTTTCCAAAAACACGGTATTCGCTTTGATTGCTTTTCCGACCTTACTGCGCTTATCAAGCTTTTTATGCATATACCCGAAGGCCAGCACTGTACTTGGCTGAGGCTGTTCTAAATAACTAACCAAAAGTTCCCAATCCGTCGCCTTTAAGTACTGTGCTTCTTTGACCACAACTACGATGCGTTCGCTCATCATCGGAAAGCGCTTGGCCTCCTCGAGAATCTGTATCATATTCGTCTCTTTTGCGTACAATATGGTTTGGTTGAAATTGCGTTCAGATTCATTTAAGATTCCTTTCTCTATGAGTTGTAACAACTGTTGGGCATAGAACGGCTCCTCACCCGCGAAGAAATAAACGGGAGCATACTTGCCTGCTTTTAGGTCTTTGGCAATGCCATTAAAGCTATGTGCTCCCATTAGTCATTGTGGTAGGGTTCGTTATTCAGTATGGTCATGCCGCGGTAGAGCTGTTCTAAAAATACAACACGGATTAATTGGTGTGAGGTGGTCATTTTACTCATGCTCAATTTTGATTGAGCAGTGGCGTACATACGCTCGGAAAAACCAAAGGCACCCCCGACCACAAATAACAGGCGCTTTGGCCCGCTATTCATCCATTTTTGTATTTGCGCTGCAAATCCACGACTGTGGTATTCTTTGCCCTTTTCGTCGAGCAATACAATAGCATCTCCCGGTTGGAAAAACTTGAGAAAAACCTCAGACTCGGCCTCTTTCAGAGCTTGTGGACTCAGCTTACCTCGACCTTTTACATCCGGCAACTCGGCGTATTCAAAGGAGATATAGTGTTTTAGCCGCCCAATAAATAATTGGGCCCCTTCTCTAATGAATGGTTCAGAAGTTTTACCAATAACCGTGAATACAATCTTCATGTGCCCTGCAAAGATGCTAACTTGCACTGAGAACGCTAAAGGAATCCCCAAAGAATATGACTGCGAAAGAAGATTTTGTACCCAATTTCTCTTTGCTAGACCCCCAAATCGAATTTGCCATCGCCGAAGATATTGGTGATGGGGACCATAGCGCCCTTAGTTGTTTATCTACCAAAAGCCAGGGAAGGATTAAACTACTCATGAAGGAGGATGGCATCATTGCCGGCATCGCCTTAGCTGAATACATTTTCCAAAAAATCGATACTACGGCGAATTTTGATGCCGTTGCAAAAGACGGACAGTGGGTGACCGCCGGCTCTATAGTTTTCACCGTGAAGGGCAATACCATTAAACTCCTACAGAGCGAACGCCTCGTGCTCAACTACATGCAGCGCCTTTCAGGGATCGCCACCAAAACGCACCACATGGTTCAGCTCATTAGGCATACCTCGAGCCGGCTATTGGATACCCGAAAGACTACACCAGGATTGAGAGTGTTAGAGAAATGGGCCGTACGTCTCGGGGGCGGACATAACCACCGCATGGGTTTACATGATATGGTAATGCTCAAGGACAACCATATTGATTTCGCAGGTGGCATCGGACCAGCTGTGGCCCAAGTACGTCAATACCTCAGGGAGCAGCAAAAAGAATTGGCTATAGAAGTAGAAACGCGTAATATTCAGGAAGTTCAGGAAGCCTTGGCAGTCAAAGTAGACCGAATTATGTTGGATAATTTCGATATTGCCACCACCAAAGAAGCCGTCGCCCTAATCGGTGGTCACTGCGAAGTCGAAAGTTCCGGTGGAATCACAGAGCGCACCCTAATCTCTTTTGCAGAATGTGGTGTAGATTACATCAGTGTTGGTGCTCTAACACACCATATTAAAGGGTTAGATATGAGCCTAAAAGCATATTAAACATGGGAAAGCTGGGCCAAAAGATTAAACAAATACTCTCCTCGGTGAAACCGCCATTCTTCGACGGTCTTACCTTATGGGATGTGCTAACATTCTTTTTCCGGGGGATTTACGAAGGCGCCATTTCCTCGCGTGCCGGTTCAGTAAGCTTTAGTTTCTTCCTTGCCCTTTTCCCAGGCATCATATTCATCTTTACCTTAATTGCCTATCTTCCCCTCGATATTTTCCAGGACGAACTTTTCGAATTATTGGCGACCGTCCTTCCACCGAGCACCCACGACATGGCTTTCGAAGCCATTGAAGATATCCTGACCATCAAAAGAGGTGGCCTTTTATCAATCACCTTTGTGGCCGCGCTAATCTTTGCTACAAATGGAACATTAAGCCTAATCGCAAACCTTGGTATCTCTTACCATAATATCAATGTAAAACGATTTTGGTCGCAGTATTTCAGCGCATTCCTACTGACTATTTTCCTAACCTTATTAATCCTCATCGCCATTATAGCACTAATATTTTCTCAAGGATTCACAGGGTGGTTGGCACAGCAAGGGTATTTGACAGAATACACCTCAGACATTATCGGGTGGGCTAGATTACTCGTGCTGCTCACAGCTACCCTCCTAGGTATCTCTATTGTTTACAACTACGGACCCGTACGCCGTCGCGATTGGCAATTTATCAGCCCGGGAAGTATCCTCGCTACTATTCTAATTATAACATCGTCACAAGGCTTTAGTTACTACGTTGAAAATTTCTCTACTTACAACAAGTTCTATGGCTCAATAGGAACCCTCCTGATTATGTTGTTGTGGATCTATGTAAACGCCTTCGGATTAATTATCGGGTTCGAATTGAACGCGAGTATTTCGGGGGCCCAATTAGAAAAGGGTAACGGTAACAACACCTCATCATGAAATGGAAAGACCTAGGCTATGTACTCGGTATTACTTGGTTGGGAAGATTTACTACCTAGACCCAATCTTAACTAGAATTACATGGAACAAAAAACCCGATCCTCCGGGCTCGGGTTTTTTAGGTGCTTAAATTTTTCATTACCTCATAAGCGAGAACTGCTGGTATTTAACATATTGCATACCCTCATTATCTCGATAATTGATTTGAGCGATGTAAACCCCTTCAGTACACTGACGGTTTTCAAATGATCCATCCCATCCTGTATTAATGTCTTTACTGTGGAAGAGTATGTTTCCATCTCTATTGTACACCTGCATTTCGAAATAACTAATAGCATTCGCCTTGACGATGTAATAATCATTCTTGGTATCACCGTTTGGTGTAAAAGCCGTAGGCGCAAACACCGCAGCTACATCGCGTGGATCCTTCACCGTATCACAATCTGCGATTTCTACACTGAAGGTATCTGTACACAAGTATTTACAATAACCTGCTTCCACAACTACCGTATCTGCCTTGAGGAAGGATTTCTGGTAATTCGCTCCATTTTGAGTATTACCGGAAGTGTTGGTCCAAGTGTAGGCAAAGTTGAAGGTCATTGATGGACCACCTGCTTGGTTCACGGAAGGAACTGAAGTCCCAGTAGGAGCCGAAATACCGCCTGCACAGTCGTACCAGTCATCGGCATTGCTTAACTCGTTGAAATCAAAGTTCACTGCCAAGGTTGGGAAAGAAGATGGGTTTAAGTGTGTACTCATGTATGTGGCAATATCTCCACTTGAACGCGATTCCGACCAAATGCGGAATTCATCTATTTCGCCATTCAAATAAGTAGCATTTCCTGTGGTTGGTGAAACACCATAACCCAAGGTAATATCACCTGTATGAGAGATATCTCCCCCGACATTCAAAGTCTTCTGCGTTTCATATCCCCCATCTATATACAGGGTTGTAACTCCTCCTCGACTCCATGTTACTGCTATATGGTGCCAGCCTCCATCATCAATTTGACTAATAGTACCAAACATGGAATCATAGTTCCCTAATTGATCTCTTGCAGCAAATCCTACAGTGCCAGATCCATTCTTCCAGATTGCCCATCCTATACTAGAAGTGTTCCTGTTAACCGCCAAGTATTCTAAATTTGACATATCGTTGGTCAATACCCAAAACTCAATAGAGAAACTAGTAGTACCTATATTGAAAGCGGGGTTATTCGGAATCTCTAAATATTCGGAAGATCCATTGAAGTCTAAAGAGTTATTCAATATCGTCGAGCGCGATGCACTTACCTGTACGATATCGTCTGGACAGACAATAAAGTTATCTTGATCTATCGAAACAGTCATGATCTGCTGACCAAACAATGCCGGTGCAAATGCCGTAAGTAGGAATAATAAGCGGTACTTCATCATTAATGCTTGTGTTCCAAAAATAAGATTAAAAACCAATAGTTAACCTATTGCTCCACTTTACCATTGAATTTCCGTCCCAGGCCCATGTTGCCGGGAGTGTTCGCGAGCAATGACGCGACCACAATGCATAGGTATTGGCTCCGGTATGATCAATAAATAAGTACTGTCCTTCTTGAAGCACAGTCGGTAGTTGGATGCCATGGGCTAAATAATCTCCAGCAAAGCATAATGGTCCGGCGATATCATATACCTTGTCCATACCCTGCACTTGTGTTGCATCACCATTCCAAACCGTCATGGGAAAGGA
This sequence comes from Cryomorphaceae bacterium, assembly GCA_003455605.1. Classification (GTDB taxonomy): domain Bacteria; phylum Bacteroidota; class Bacteroidia; order Flavobacteriales; family Schleiferiaceae; genus UBA10364. Next base: position 6,278 of record DMQR01000153.1, read on the forward strand.
ACGTGCCTTCGTGTAGACATCACGCATGAAGAAATCGGCCCCTAGATGAATAAACACCTTATTTGGTGTAAGAACATATTCGATGACACTTAGCGCAAAACCTGCTTCGGCCTGGACCCACTGTCCAAATTCGGTGACGAGCAGGTAGCCAGATCCTCTGAAGACCTCAGCAACAATTTGACCATAGGCTTCCATCTGCGTCTTGGACCCTAGAGATTCCGTAGGTAAACCGCCTCCAATATCGAGGACCTTGATTTTACCCGGAGCCTCGGTATTGATGGTATCCGCAATGCGCTTGAGCTCTTTCAAGGCACCGCGCTGTATATTCAGATTCTTCATTTGGGAGCCGCTGTGCATGTGCAAAGCCCGAACTGGGTAGCGCAGAGCCGCGTCCACAATGTGCTCCTTCATATCAACAGGCACACCAAACTAACTCTCATTTTTACTAACATCATAGAGATCGGGTGCCCCCGTGTGCACCTGTGGATTGATGCGAATGCCTAATATTCCTTGGAAATCAGCATCAAATCGGTCCAATTCTTCCAGCGAATTCACATTTGCCAATATTCCAGGAAACGATGAAATTTCACGAATCTCGTTACGTGTTTTTACGGGGGAATCAAAGATAATTTGGGCTGGTGAACAACCCGCTGCCAAAGCCATGCGCACCTCTTCAATGGAGGCAGCCTCTAAACCAAAACCTTGAGATACGAGGAATTCGAGCATCTTTGGATGAGGATTTGTCTTGATAGCAATGCTATGCTGCACTCCTTCTGGGAAGGCATCCTCTAAATGGCGTAGTCTAGAGGTTAAGGCCCGGAGGTTCACACCTATGACGGCAGTATCTTCTGCTCCTAATTTTGGAAGCATATCCGTCATAATGCGTGCTATTTCCTCGGTTTGAATCACCCAAACATTTTTTCAGCGTACGATTCGATGATTTCAATCAATCTGAAATCATCTTCTAAATCTACGGCATCTTTTTCCAAGAATCCACGTACACTAAAGGCACCTAGTGCGAGGCGAATGAAACTCTTGTTACCATATTGCACCGGTTGACCGAAGAATACACGATTGTAATCACCTTTGAATCCTTGATGCCTATCCGTGGTAATGGCGGCGAATATCTTTTTCAATTCGTCATTATCCAACGCACGGCCGCTTACCCATACTTGGAAGGAAATGATAGATGTATTGGTTTTTAATTGGTCCGGCATCAATTTGAAATAAGTCGAGGTCTCCAATTTTTTCATGACGCCCATGGCCCAACGAGTAATAATGTTGTCCGTCTGGCGCATCGACCAATAACTGTAAGCTTCCATTTCGTCGAGTGCAATCTCCCAACGTAAACGCAAAGCCTTATTTTCTGTGGTGGGGAGATTAGCGCGTATGTTTTCCATGAACCACGGTACATCGTAGGCACTGAACAACTTGCCGTAGGGCTGAATAATTGAAGCATCCATGTTTTTCAACTTTTCGCTCCACTTTCTTGGTACAAGCATCGCGGCACAAAATGGTGGGGCCTGGAAGAATTTTGAGCCGGTCAACATGACCATCACGCCTTTGGCCAACAGCTCGTGGATGAGCTTGTGATCCACGCGGAATTGGCACAAATCCACCACCCACATGGTATCGCTATCGGTATCGATAACGTTCAAATCATCCTTAATCCCCGACTTCGAGCCAAATACCAAGCTACCTACAACAGCAGCATCTTGATTCTCAGCAATAATTTTATTGATGGCAATAGTGCGGTCCAGGATATTTCCTTCCTCGTCACGGGCGTCCAAATAGACGACTTCGCTCACATTTTCCGGGTCTACGAAAGCACCTTTTTCGATGTTCTCACCGAACTGATTGTAATTGGCGTAGAACTTGGTCTCAGAAGCAAACTTGCTTCCAGAGCCCAATTCCTCTGGGCAGCTAACTACATTAAGCAAGCGCTTCCCAGGGTTCAACATCATCTGGAACATCAATGGATAATACACTAAATCCGACCCCGATGGTGCAAAGTATACGTCAAATGGATCTTTTAATTCATCCTGCACCAAATTGCGCAGACGATTAGCTTGGTTCTCCAACAAATTCTCATAATTCAAATCTTCGTACTTTCCCAAAAACGCCTTGGACACGCTGTAAGAACGACGCGTCAGCACATTCGCAGTGCATGAACCACGCTGAAATAATGTTTCATATTCGATCGGATTTAGGTGATATTTGTTGAGTCCCGTCTCAGGTATTTGATGTACTCGTTCGTCACATCCTTCTAAAAGGATGTCTAGAATCTGCTGTTTACCAATGACATTGGCCTTTTCACTATCCATAGAATGATGATCAGTTGAAGGTCAAAAATACACATCTAGTTGCCGTTTATCAATGATTTAGGCCCGATTATTCCACAACTTTTGCTAGTTTGCATGAATACAAATACAGACTATGTCCCTGAAGAATTACACCCCATTTTTAACGACTTGGATTGCCCCAATGATGGTACTGCTCGGCATCAATTTGGCCTTCTTAAGCCCTGCCTACCTCGATGGCGACATTCTCGATCAAGACGATATCAAACTTGGGTATGCCAAGAGCAAGGAAACTCGAGATTACAGAGACCAAACGGGCGAAGAAGCTCTTTGGACAAATGCCATGTTTAGCGGCATGCCAACCACTCAGATCTCCACTGAATACGGTGGAAACTTATTTGAATATATTTCAGCAATCGTACGTACCATTGGGGGCCGCACCTCATCGACCTACATCATTTTCTACTTGATGATTGCTGCCTTCATCGGCTTGCGAGGTATGGGTGTGCACCATTGGCTCAGTGCTATTGGCGGTTTTGCCTATGGCTATAGCGGTTTCTTTATCATCGGCTATGCGGCCGGACACAATGCCAAAGTCAACACCGCGGCCTTCATCCCATTGATGATTCTAGCGCTACTGTTAATTCTTGAGAAAAAAAATTGGCGCGCCTTTATCCTCATGTCACTTTTCGCGGGATTGAGCATCCACCGAAACCACTTCCAAATCACATATTACGCGGCACTTTTCATGGGTGTTATTTGGCTTACCTATTTAATCAAATACGCCAAGGACAAGGCGCTTCCTGAGTTTGGAAAATATACAGCTTTATTGGTATTGGCAGGGGTTTTGGCCATCGGACCGAACATCGCAAATATCTGGTCTACCAAGGTGTATACTGAAGAAAGTATGCGCGGCGGCAAGAGCGAATTGACACAGAAAAACCAAAACCAGGGGGAAGGCGGTCTATCATTTGAATACGCCATGAGCTGGTCCGCAGGCATTTATGAGACTGTGGCTCTCGTTATTCCAGACGCTGCAGGCGGCGGTATGAAAGTAGATTACGACACCAAGGGCACCGAGACCTACGAACAACTCGTTCGCGCCTTCCGCCAGCAGGGTATGTCCCCGACTCAGGCGGGAGCTCAAGCCAGCCAATATATGGGAGGAGCCTTTATGAAATGGACGGGGGAAAGTATGGGCAATGGTGCCTATTACGTAGGAGCCAGCATATTCTTCCTATTCTGTTTAGCCTTCTTTACCGTTGGCGGCACCATTCGTCAATGGGTTATTGCCAGCATTACTGTGTTCTGCTTCATGGGGTGGGGCTCAAACCTTGAGTGGTTTAATACCCTGTTGTTCAACTATCTACCACTGTACAATAAATTCCGGGTACCTTCGATGGCCATGGTGGTGTTATTCTTCCTCGTGCCATTCTACGGCTTACTAGGACTTCAGCACTGGCTTGGCATGGAGAAAAAAGCTCGCTTTGAAGCCTTGTGGAGAGGTACCGCCTTATTCGCAGGCTTCCTCTTGGTGTTCGGGTTGTTAGCGCCCTATTTAATGGATTTAGAAACCGCTCGCGATGCACAGTTCGCACAACAAGGCTTCCCAATTGACCAACTCGTAGGTGACCGTCGCGGCTTGATCACCGCATCTGCCACCCGCTCGCTAGTGATGGGACTTGCGGTGGGTGTTGCGCTATACCTATGGCATATTGAGAAGCTAAAACAATTGGCCGCATTTACCATTATAAGCATTGTCGCCCTAGTAGATCTATGGTCATTTAATAGGGACCAATTAGAAACTGACGACTTCCTCTCCAAGCGCCAGTGGGAGGTACAATACGGGCCCAACAAAGCGAATCAACAAATTCTCCAGGATACCGATCCACACTTCCGCGTTTGGAATGCAACCACTGGATTGACAAATGATAGCTACACCTCTTACCACCACAAGAATATTGGGGGTTACCACGGTGCGAAGCTTCAACGCTACCAAGACTTGATTGACAACCAGCTCAACAAACAAAATATGGCATGTTTCAACATGCTTAACGCCAAATGGTTCATCACTCAAGGACAAAATGGGCAGCTGCAAGCACAGCGCAACTTCCAAGCCTGTGGTAATGCTTGGGCCGTAAGCAAC
>DMQR01000003.1:0-1594 GCA_003455605.1 Cryomorphaceae bacterium
AGCTATTGCTACTGCTGCGTCGGCTTTGTGAAGGTTGAGACAATGAGCGGTAGTCCTCAGATCTCTTATAGTTCTTTGTACGATTGGAATGTTCATTGTTCTTTTGGATAGGTCTTCTACGGGTGGTAGGACTATAGTTATTGGCTTTTGTAGTGGTAGGTTCGCTTAGTTGCTCGATGACCCGTAAGGTACGTGCTCCAATACTTTGGTCGGTATTAAGAGTCGTGCGACCATTGATTGAGCTAGAGCCTTTCCTGCGTCCATATTTCGATGGGCGAGAGCCGCCATAATTGATGCCTGGCCTCGAGGGTGAATTATTATTGTTCCCCGCATTTGCCCAACCATTGTTCCAAGAGTAGGGGTTGTAACCATAGTTGTAGCTGTACGGATTGTATCCATAAGGGTTGTATCCAAAACCGCCCATCCCAAGGGAGTTGAAGCCCATCGGCATCCAAAAGTTACCCCAAGGAGATAGGCCCGTGGGGCTATTCCAACCGAAGGTGTTCCAAGACCCCATGGAGTTTATAAACCAGTACGGCGAGTTTATACGACCGAATCCTGTGGTCCAGTAGTTTTGAGTGTAGGTTGGGGTATTAGGGAAGTTGTAGCCGTTTGCAGTGGTTCCCTGCCAGATGGCGTCTAAATTATCTTCACCCAATTCTTCTAATGCCGGTCCGTTATTCGGAAGGGCAAATGGCGGTAAGGGAAGGGTGGGGTTGTAGTAGTTTTCGTCCTCGAAATAGTTGTCGGTCAAACTCACAGAAGTACCACAAGAAACAAGTAGTAAATAAGAAATGCTGCCAAGTAGGAGAACCTTCTTCATAACTTCAGTAGTTTTGCCGTCTGCAGGTAAAGTACAAAAGTTATACCAAGATCTTATACTATGGGAAAATACTTGACAACAAGAGCGGAAGATTACTCGAAATGGTACAATGAGCTCGTAGTGAAGGCTGATTTGGCTCAAAACTCGGGAGTTCGTGGTTCTATGGTTATTAAGCCTTACGGTTTCGCCATATGGGAGCGCATCCAATCGGATTTGGATCGCCGATTCAAAGAAACAGGGCACATGAATGCGTACTTCCCGCTTTTTATCCCGAAATCGTATTTGTCCAAGGAAGCCTCTCACGTGGACGGTTTCGCGAAGGAATGTGCGGTGGTGACTCATTACCGTTTGAAGAATGATCCTGATGGTAATGGTGTTGTAGTAGACCCAAATGCTAAACTTGAGGAGGAGCTTATTGTACGTCCAACATCTGAAACTATTATCTGGGATACCTATCGCGATTGGATTCAGAGTTACCGCGACCTGCCTATTTTGGTAAACCAATGGGCGAATGTCGTGCGCTGGGAAATGCGTACGCGTTTGTTCTTGCGTACTGCTGAATTCTTATGGCAAGAGGGCCATACGGCGCACGCAACCAAAGAAGAGGCCATTCAAGAGGCCGAAACTATGTTGGATGTCTATGCTTCCTTCGTGGAAGAAATTATGGCTATTCCAGTATTGCGCGGTACTAAAACGGAAGGCGAACGCTTTGCGGGCGCTTTGGAGACTTACTGCATCGAAGCATTGATGCAGGATGGTAAGGCATTACAG
>DMQR01000003.1:1882-2875 GCA_003455605.1 Cryomorphaceae bacterium
ACTTACTGCATCGAAGCATTGATGCAGGATGGTAAGGCATTACAGGCTGGAACTTCACATTTCTTAGGTCAGAATTTTGCCAAGGCATTTGATGTGAAATTCCAAACTAAAGAAGGAACACAAGAACACGTATGGGCGACCTCTTGGGGGGTTAGTACCCGATTAATGGGTGCGCTGATTATGACGCACAGTGATGATAATGGTTTGGTATTGCCGCCGAAATTGGCCCCATATCAAGTTGTTATTGTGCCAATTTACAAAGGTCAAGAGCAGTTGGATGCTATTTCAGAAGTGGCCAACGATTTGGTGCAGCAATTGCGCACTCAAGGAATTACAGTGAAGTACGACGACCGCGATACTCAAAAACCAGGGTGGAAGTTCAACCAGTATGAGCTTCAAGGTGTGCCATTGCGCATCGCTATTGGTCCTAAGGATCTTGAGAAGGGCAGTGTGGAATTGGCCCGTAGAGATACCCTTACCAAACAGTTTGTTTCTCAGGCTGAAGTGGCGGCCGTTGTTCCAGCGTTGTTGGACGAAATCCAAAACAGCTTGTTTGAGAAGGCATTGAAATTCCGTGAGGAGCACACACATGCGGCCAATTCTTGGGAAGAGTTTGAAGCCTTGATGAAAGAAAGTGCGGGCTTTGTTTATGCGCACTGGGACGGTACAACTGAGACGGAAGATAAGATCAAGGATTTGACGAAAGCGACCATTCGTTGTATCCCGTTAAGTGATGGGCAAGAAGAAGGTAATTGCATCCTTACAGGTAAGCCCAGCAGGCAACGCGTGGTCTTCGCGAAAGCCTATTAAGCCTTTAATTTGGGGGTGAAAATATTTTTGAATTTTTGATTGAAAGTGTTGTGGAACTGAAAAAGCTCATTACATTTGCACTCCCCAAACGAGAAAGGGGAATGTTCTGGAGCATTATGGCCCGTTCGTCTAGCGGTCCAGGACGCCGCCCTTTCACGGCGGAAACACGGGTTCGATTCCCGT
>DMQR01000079.1 GCA_003455605.1 Cryomorphaceae bacterium
CCCCGGCACCTGGATTTGGGTGGCGCATGACCACCATATCCACTTTCATGGCCAGGATATTGTTGACTGTATCCACCAAAGTTTCTCCTTTCTTTACTGAGGAGAAGGAGGCAGAAAAATTCACCACATCAGCACTTAAGCGCTTTTCGGCCAATTCGAAGGAAAGGCGCGTACGGGTAGAATTTTCAAAAAATAAGTTGGCGATAGTAATATCTCTTAATGTCGGTACCTTTTTAATTGGACGGTTGATGACCTCTTTGAATTGGGCTGCGGTATCAAGAATAAGTTGGATATCCTCTTTATTGAGGTCCTTGATGCCTAGCAGATGGTTGACAGAGAGTTCGCTCATGATTGGTTCTCAGTTAATACGACAGCATCGCGGCCATCGACCTCTTTCCACAATACTTCGACACGCTGGGAAGCAATGCTGTCCACTTGACGTCCCTTGTAATCCGGTTGGATGGGTAGGTCGCGAGAAAATCTACGATCTATCAGTGTAAGTAATTCCATTTTTGCCGGTCGACCATAGCTCAAAATCGCATCCATAGCGGCGCGAATGCTGCGACCCGTGTACAGCACATCATCCACAAAAACCACACGTTGATCCTCGACTAAATGATCGATTTGCGTTCGGTTTGGCTGCAAATGACCCGGGCGTCTACGGAAATCATCTCTAAAGAAGGTGATATCTAATTTTCCCGTGCGCAACTGAGGGACAGCGTAGGTTTCTTTTAAAAGTTTAACTAATCTGTCCACTACTTGAACTCCACGAGGTTGGAGCCCAATTAAAATAGAATTTGAGAAATCGCCGTGGTTTTCAATGAGCTTACAACACAATCGATTCAATGCGATGTTAAGCTCTCTTGCATCAATGATTTCTCTCTTGCTCATGCCGCAAAAGTACTATTTAATAGTGGGATACAATAGCTTTCAAGTCCAAGCTGGAAAAATTTCCACTGCTCATCAGTGCCATAGCCTTGTTTGAACCATTGTTTTGAAGAGCCAATTCCAATGCCAGTGCATCATCAAAAACCTGAACTTTGGGCCCAAAGGCCTGGCTCACGGACTCCTTGCTCAGTGGTGGCAACTTCTTATGTGCCACTGCAGCAGGGCTATAATAAACCCAGGCCTCATCGGCACCGTTCATAACCCCATGGTACTGAGGTAAAAACTCTGGATTCAAACTGCTAAACGTATGCAATTCCAACACCACGCGCACCTCCCCAAACTGCTCTTTTAAAGCCTTCACGGAAGCACCCACCTTAGAGGGGGCATGTGCAAAGTCGCGGAATACCTTAGTCTGCACCCCCTCATGAAACACTTCCATACGGTTCTGCGCTCCAGTGAAACTCATGATGGCATCATAAAACGCCTCCTCCTGAACGCCCATCTCGAGGCACAACCAACGTGCAGCTTCCATATTACTAAGATTATACTCGCCAAAGATTTGGAGCGGCATCATCCCCTCGGGCGTCTCAATAAACGTCTGCCCATCAACAATCTCATAATTTGGCAACGAATAAGCAAAGTGCTTGACCGCTGCACTCGAGGATTCCACCACTTCTTTGAGCACCGCATCGCGCTCGTTATAAATGACTGCACCACCGGCCTCGACAGTGTCGAGGTACAAACGGAACTGATCCACATAATCTTCGAACGTGGGAAACACATTGATGTGATCCCAAGCGATACCCGTAATGGCCGTGATATTCGGCTTGTACAAATGAAATTTCGGACGACGGTCAATGGGCGAACTCAAATATTCATCTCCCTCCATCACCATGAACTCTGAGCCACGATCTAACGCCACCATGCAATCAAACCCAGCTAATTGCGCACCGACCATATAATTCAAGGGCTGGCCCACATGATTCATAACATGTAACACCATCGCTGTAGTTGTAGTCTTTCCATGAGATCCAGCGATAACCACACGTGTCATGTCCTTGCTAACCTCATGCAAAAACTCAGGATAGCTGTAAATACTAAGGCCCAATTCCTGCGCACGCGTCAACTCGGGATTATCCTTACGAGCATGCATGCCCAAAATGATGGCATCCAACCCTTTGTGCACGCGCTCGGGAAACCAACCTTCCTGAGCTGGGAGTAGACCTTTTAATTCAAGCCGACCGCGGGAAGGCTGAAAGATCTGATCGTCCGAGCCCGTTACCGTATGACCACCCTGTTGTAATGCGATAGCGAGATTGTGCATGGCACTTCCTCCAATGGCTATGAAGTGAACATTCATGAATTATTCTTCAAATCTTAGGTTACCAAATCTAATCTTAGAGCCGCGGAGCGATAACAAAATGGCACCGTCTTTTCCATCATTTGCTAACCTCGAGGAGCGCGGCGCTACGCGGAATTTCTGGCGTTTGTTCTTGTTCAGTACGCGGTAGTTCAGTGACGTATCGTGGCCAAGGGTCACCATGACCAAGTTGCCTGCCTTAGCATTTCTGATCGGACGTAGGCGTTTCTTGCCCCATCGCTTGACGTTACCGCGGTGGTCATTGTAGACAAAGTGAAGGCCGTCATCGTTCATGAGGAAGGTGTAGCCGAGATAATATCCACCGTCGTTCACAGAGTTTTGCTCTTTCGGAATATGGGCATACCAATCCACATCGCCTTCTTTATTTATACTTAAGACTATGATATCACGATAGTAGTAATAGTAATTCGTAGTCGTGGTTCCGCGGCCGGTCTGGACAGTGCGCACGATGAGTTCGTAATCCTCTGCCACAACATAGGCGCCGCCGTCGGGACGCGAAACGAATTGGCGGAAGACGAAATTTTTACGGATTCCTCTACCTCGCTTGGCGCGAAGCCTGGAGAATTGAGCCACAAATTCGGTGGAAAAAGGATTGAGGTTGGAGTGCACGACTTCACCAGCGATTTGGTCGAAGGCCAAGTACAAGGCACCGTCCATATCCCATGAATTGCGGCGGCCATAGAATCCTGAGATCGCCATTTCCCCATCTGTGATATCACATTCGATACCCAAACTGTGTACGCGCACGTTTTGAAGGCCTAAATCAAATTCGATAATTTCGTTCTCTTCTCCGGATCCAATTTTCATCAGCTTGTAGTCAAGATCACGATTATTGGTGAAGGTCAAGTTCGGCGAACGATCGAAATAACTCAAGATGAACACATCACCCGCGTTGCTGACCTCAAAGTCCATGATACCGAAGTTGCGGTCTTGGTAGACCAGTTCCACGTCGGCATTCCACAGCTCATTCAACGACGGATCAAACACGCGAACGTAGAAGTTCTCTGCCTGCTGGCGCTCGTAAGGCGGGTTAGTGAAGATCGCGATCTTGGAGCGGTCCGTTGATAATTGGACAGCGAACTCCCCTCTATTTCTGAAGCGACTGTCCAACACCTCTATCACCTTTATTTCTCCTAGGTTCGACTGAGCATCCAAGGTACGGCAGAGTAAGTAACGTATATCTGCTGTCCTGTCGTAGCTCTCGTAAAACAAGTACTGTAAATCACCTATGATTAAGCTGGTTTTAAAATCCACACGACGGCCGTTCCATTCCCATCTCGGATTCTTCAGTAACCATTGCTCGCTGAGGTCGTAACGATTGTAGTACGTGAAATATTCGTCTCTATTGCCCGCAATCAGACTCAATGCACTGCCGCGATAGGTGTAGAAACCGTTATCCCCTACCTGAAGGAGCCGGTCAAATTTGGCATTGCGAACATTGTACTCTGGACTCCACTCCAAAACAGGAAAAGAGCCTTGTCCAACCGCCATTGTAGAAAAAAAAATGGCCGTGATCGCCAACATTCTACCTTTTTGTGGCGTTTTCATAGGAAGATTGTATTGTTTTCGTAATTTTTGGAAGTGATAGTCAATATACATCACCCCTCCCTAGTACAACGCATATGAAACGATTTATTTATACGTTGACCATTCTAATT
>DMQR01000019.1 GCA_003455605.1 Cryomorphaceae bacterium
CGCACCTCACCGGTATCCACCACCAAGGCCGTCCATCTAACAACCATAACATCTCTCGAGGAGTCGATCTTCTCACTGAGCCAGACCAAAGCGCTCACTGTATCCGGCCTCACCATCGTTTTCTCTCTGGCAAATTCGGCCTCCAAAACCACCATACCGCCCACGACCTGCTCCGTGGTATCCCAGTGCGCAGCCACTTGGGCCTGCACTGCGGCCCATCCCATCATCAATGCCACCACCAATAATCGTTTCATCGGCTTTTGGATTTTAGGAATTGGAGTAATGGAGGTACAAAATCGTCTTGATCGTTCAGGGCAATGCACCCGGCACCGGCTCTTTTGGCCAAATCTGCCACCTCTGTCTGGTGCTTTATGTGTCTCGCCTGTAGCACTTGTTGAAACTTTTTGCTGCCGCTCTGGAACCATTGTAATGCGCCGGTCTCGGCATCGACCACCGGCACAAGCCCCACCTTCGGCAAATGTTGCTCCCCGTCATTATAGGCATGAATGGTACATAAATCGAAGCGCTTTGCGGCTATTTTAAGGGCTCTCTCCGGGAGCTCGCCCATAAAATCACTCATAACAAAAACGATGCTGTGTCTTTTTTGAATGCGCAATAAATGCTCGAGCGCGAGGTCCACTCTTGTGCCCTCGTGCTGAGGTTCGTGTCCCAAAATAGTCTTGATAATGCGCATGACGTGCGACTTGCCCTTTTTAGGAGGTATGACCTTCTCGACCTGACCGGCGAACAAAATGAGCCCAATTTTATCATTGTTCCCCATCGCGCTAAAGGCCAAGGTCGCGGCAATTTCCGTCAACAAATCCCCTTTCGACCGGCGCGCCGATCCGTACCGAGTACTCTTGGAAATATCAATGACCAAGAACAAGGTCAGTTCGCGTTCTTCTTCAAAAACTTTGATGTACGGACTGCGTTTGCGTGCCGTCACGTTCCAATCAATGCTGCGCACGTCGTCGCCGTTTTGGTACGGGCGTACTTCGGCAAAACTCATCCCACGGCCTTTGAACGAACTTTGGTATTCGCCGGAGAAGAGTTGGTCGCTAAGTCGACGCGTCTTAATTTCTATGCGCCGAACCTTTTGAAGCAGTTCGAGTGCATCCACAGAATTAAGGAACCATTAAAGTGTTTAACACCGTGCTCACGATATCTTCCGTGGTCATTTCTTCGGCTTCCGCTTCGTAGGTGAGGCCAATTCTATGGCGCAATACTGCTGGCGCTACTGTACGAACATCTTCCGGTGTCACGAATCCGCGGTGTCTTAAGAAGGCATGACAGCGTGCCGCTTTTGCGAGCGCTATCGAGCCCCTTGGCGACGCCCCGAAGCTGATTTTATTCACGAGGTCGCCCATCTTATACTTCTGAGGCGCTCGCGTAGCAAAGACGATATCGAGGATGTAGGTCTCGATTTTTTCGTCCATGTAAATTCTATCTATGAATTGGCGGGCATCCAGAATCTGCTTCAAGCTCACCACCGCATTTAGCGTGGCAAAACCTTCGCCCATTTGGCGACGCATGATCTCGCGCTCTTCTTCTTTCTCAGGATAACCGAGCTGAACTTTGAGGAGGAATCGGTCCATCTGTGCTTCCGGCAGTGGGTAGGTTCCCTCCTGTTCCACTGGGTTTTGAGTGGCCATGACTAAGAAGGGTTTGGGCAGCGGGTAGCTTTCCTCGCCGATGGTGACTTGGCGCTCTTGCATGGCTTCAAGCAAGGCACTCTGCACCTTGGCAGGGGCGCGATTGATCTCATCGGCCAATACGAAGTTGCTGAAAATCGGTCCCTGCTTGGTTTCGAACGCATGGTCTTTCATGTTATAGATCTGCGTCCCGATCACGTCTGAAGGGAGCAGGTCAGGAGTGAATTGGACCCTAGAGAAACTGCCGCCGAGCGTTTGGCTCATGCTGTTAATGGCTAGTGTCTTGGCAAGTCCGGGCACCCCTTCAAGAAGGATGTGGCCGTTCGCTAAAAGTCCGATGAGCAGTCCTTCGACCATACCCTCTTGCCCTACAATGACTTTGCCTAATTCGCTTTTGAGCAAATCAACAAAAGCGCTTTCGTTCTTAATTTCTTCGTTTAATGCCATGATATCTCGAGCACCTTCCATAACGTATTTTTTTTCGTGTTCCAAAAGAAGAAAAACTAAGGGAATTAGCTCGTTAAAATAGGGTTAAAAAAGGGGAAGAATGCGCCCTTCCGCGATGCCGTAGTACTGGCCTTTCATCTGCAAAGCGTGTGCGCCTGTGAAGGGACCAAAGGCCGGTAGTACACCGAGGCGGGCATTGAAGAAAAATGCCTTCATTTTAATACGCCCTCGGCCCTTGCCTCGTAAGGTGGCACCTGGGTGGAGGTGGCCGCACAATAAGAAGCTATTGGAATATTGGGATTGGATGAGATCGAGGTCGAACGGAATGTTTTGATCGAAATTCGACCCTGGAGGTTCGTGCAGGCAAAGGAAAGGTCCTACGGCGAGCTGATTTACCACTTCAAGGGCGGAATGTTCCGGGATATCCACGTCGTGATTACCCTTGATTAGCACGAAGGAATGCTCCGGAAACTCCCCTATCAGGTCCAGTAGATCCTGAGTTTCGGTGTTCTGGAGATTGTGAAATAGGTCGCCGAGAAAGATGATTTGGGCCGCGTCGTGTCGAGCAAAAGCGTTGCGTAACAAGCGTATGGCGTGGGTATGTATTCCCTTAGGTGTAGGAATGCCGAAGGCTCGAAAATGCCCGCTTTTCCCTAGGTGCACATCGGCAATAAAAAGAGTGTTTTCCTCGGCCCAATATGCGGTGCCGTCCGGATATAACCAGAGTGTATGTTCTACGATGCTATGGGCGATGGCCCCGAGCATTATTTAAATACGCTACGTTGGAAGAGGAACAACAAACCTACCCCCGTTGAAATGGCCATGTCGGCGATGTTGAAGATGGGACGGAAGAAGGTGAAAAATTCTCCACCCCAGATGGGCAGCCATTTCGGTAATTCTCCGCTAAAGAGCGGGAAGTATAACATATCGACAACCTTACCTTGTAAGAATGGTGCATAACCCCCGGCCTCGGGCATTAAGGTGGCTACTCGGCCCAAACTATCTGAAAAAATCATTCCATAAAACAAGCCGTCAATCACATTCCCGATGGCGCCTGCGAGTATGAGGCTGAGGCCCCATAGACCAGCAGCGCCCACGCTTTTTTTCAAACTTTGGCGTAGCCAATACACAATACCGATAATGGCGACAATTCGGAAAAGAGTGAGGGCGATTTTACCAGCCACACCGCCCCAAGTAATTCCCCAAGCCATGCCTGGGTTTTCTGTAAAATGGATGTAAAACCAAGAAGTGATTTCGTGACTTTGCCCTAAGTACATAGTGGTTTTGACCCACAGCTTTACCAGCTGGTCGATCAATAAGGTACCAAGGACAATGTAGAGGGCTTTTCTCAACGTTGCTTCAATTTGGCTTCCATGCTCATCGTAGCATGTGGGACCAATTTTAGTCGCTCCGCTTCAATCAACTTTCCAGTCACACGGCAAAGGCCGTAGGTTTTATTTTCAATGCGAATCAAGGCGTTCTTCAAGTCACGAATGAACTTCTCTTGACGTGCGGCGAGTTGTGAATTACTCTCCTTACTCATTACTGACGAGCCTTCTTCAAATGATTTAAACTGGGGGGACGTGTCATCCGTACCGTTGTTTTTGTCGTTGGCAAATTGCTCACGCAACAAATCAAGATCGCGCTCCGCTTTGTCGATTTTTTTCAAGATAATCTCCTTGAACTCTTGAAGTTCCTTATCTGAGAATCTTGTTTTTTCTTTTCCTGCCATAATTTCTAGTGTTAATTAGAACCAAAGTTGGTTAAGGAAGGCCCCGAAAATAATTTTATTTTTTGATAATTGAAACACTTATTTCATGCCCTTCGACATCCATTGCATGTTCGGCGCTTTCAACATAAGATATAGAATCTGCTAATACCTCTGCATTCACATAGTCTATGAATTCTGCGAGTGCTGATTGGAAAACTTCAGAGGCCACAAT
>DMQR01000028.1:0-127 GCA_003455605.1 Cryomorphaceae bacterium
TGAAGCAGGTGATAACGTGGGAATCCTTCTACGTGGTATCGAAAAGTCGGACATCCGTCGTGGAATGGTAATTTGTAAGCCAGGGTCAATTACCCCTCACAAGAAGTTCAAGGCTGAGGTCTACATC
>DMQR01000028.1:475-5351 GCA_003455605.1 Cryomorphaceae bacterium
TGGTCGTCACACTCCATTCCACAACAAATACCGTCCACAGTTTTACTTGCGTACAACTGACGTAACTGGCGAGATTCAGTTACCAGACGGTGTTGAAATGGTAATGCCAGGTGATAACTTAAGCATCACTGTAGATTTGATCGCTCCTGTAGCCATTAACAACGGTTTGCGTTTCGCTATCCGTGAAGGTGGACGTACTGTAGGTGCGGGTCAGGTAACTGAGATCATCGAGTAATACTCGATTAGATAATTGGTAGTTAAGGTGCCTCCTTTTTAGGGGGTGCCTTTCTGCCTACATACGGGCATAGTTCAATGGTAGAATAGCGGTCTCCAAAACCGTTGATCAGGGTTCGAATCCTTGTGCCCGTGCAAAGAAGTATAAGATGAGTAAAATTATTTCCAGTATACAAGAGTCTTGGCACGAGTTTGCAGTTAAGTCTTCTTGGCCTACAATGACGGATCTTCAAAAGAGTACCTCACTAGTAATAGTGGGTACAATCATTTTTGCGCTTGTCGTTTTTGGTATGGATAAAGCGATCTCAACTGTGCTTGAGTTCATTTACACAATATTTGGATAAGCATGTCAGATTCAGGAATGAAGTGGTACGTGCTTCGTACCGTCAGCGGACAGGAACACAAAACACAGACTTACATTGAGAAGGAAATGGCTCATGCAGGTATGAGTGATCTGGTGGGACGCGTATTGATCCCAATGGAGAAGGTGGTTCAAGTACGCAATGGCAAGAAGGTTATTAAAGAAAAGACCAAGACTCCTGGATATATGTACGTGGAGGCCACACTTACAGGTGAGGTAGGCCACATGATAAAAAACCTTCCAAATGTGATTGGCTTTTTGGCAAATATTAAGGGAGGTGATCCTTCTCCAATGCGTGCAGCTGAAGTGGCTCGTTTGCTTGGACAAGTAGATCAAGAGGCAGAAAATGCTGCTATGCTGATGATTCCATTTACGGTGGGAGAAACAGTTAAAGTAATCAATGGACCATTCAGCACGTTTGATGCGACCATTGAGAAAATCAACGAGGAGAAACAAAAACTGGAGGTCACTGTTAAGATTTTCGGTCGTAAGACTCCTGTTGAACTTGGCTTCACGGAAGTCGAGAAATTATAATGATATAGATGTGAGACTATATATAGGTTCGTTTTTCATGCTTCCACTAGAGAAACGGCCGCAACAACAACGCTAAATAGTAGAAACAAGAAATGGCAAAAGAGGTTAGTAAAGTAATGAAGCTTCAGGTCCGTGGTGGCCAAGCTAACCCTTCTCCCCCAGTAGGTCCAGCTTTGGGTGCTGCAGGTGTCAATATCATGGAGTTCTGCAAGCAGTTTAATGCCCGTTCTCAAGAGAAAATGGGTCAGATTCTGCCTGTGGTGATTACGGTTTATGCTGATAAATCATTCGACTTCATCGTTAAGACTCCTCCTGCGGCAGTTCAATTGATGGAAGCTGCTAAGATTAAGAAGGGATCGTCAGAGCCTAACCGTAATAAAGTTGCTAAAGTTACTTGGGACGCTATTCGCAAGATTGCAGAGGATAAAATGGTTGATTTGAACTGTTTTACGATTGAATCAGCAATGTCTATCATCGCTGGTACTGCAAGAAGTATGGGTATTACTGTGATTGGCGAGAAGCCGTTTTAATTAAAAGTTTGAAGCAATGGCAAAATTGACGAAAAACATGAAAAACGCGCTCGCTAAACTTGAAAAGGGTAAAGTATACTCAGTGAGCGAAGCGGCAGCCCTGGTAAAAGAGGTGAACTGCACGAAGTTTGACGCTTCGATCAATTTAGCTGTGCGTTTGGGTGTTGATCCACGTAAGGCGAACGAAATGGTTCGTGGTGTGGTAAGTCTTCCTCACGGTACAGGTAAGAGCGTTCGAGTTTTGGCTTTGGTTACTCCTGACAAGGAAGAAGAAGCTAAAGCTGCAGGTGCAGATTACGCGGGCCTTGATGAATACATCGAGAAGATTAAAGGCGGTTGGACTGACATTGATGTCATCGTAACCATGCCTTCTGTAATGGGTAAAATCGGACCATTGGGTCGTGTATTAGGTCCTCGTGGCTTGATGCCAAATCCTAAGTCTGGTACTGTTACAATGGACGTAGCTAAAGCTGTTGGAGAAGTGAAAGCCGGTAAAATCGACTTTAAAGTTGATCGTTACGGAATCATTCACGCTGTAATCGGTAAGGTTTCTTTCGACGCTGCGAAAATCCAAGAGAATGCAGAAGAGTTAATCAAGACTTTGAATAAGCTGAAGCCATCATCGGCGAAAGGTACTTATATGAAGTCTGTATACATGTCTTCTACTATGTCTCCTGGTATTGCAGTAGATGCTAAATCAGTTTCATAATTAAAGAGTAAGCATCATGACAAGAGAAGAGAAACTTATTCAGATTGAAGAGCTAACAGCGGTACTTAACCAAGCACCGACTATCTACTTGGCAGATATTGCTGCCTTAGATGCTGATACAAGTTCTAGCTTGCGTAGAGCGAGCTTCGGCAAGGGTATCAAGTTGAATGTGGTTAAGAACACGTTACTACGCAAGGCCATGGAGGCTTCAGAGAAAGACTTTGAAGGACTGTATGGTGTGTTGAAAGGAAATACTAGCATCATGCTTTCAGATGCAGGAAATGCTCCGGCGAAACTTATTAAAGAGTTCCGCAAGAAGAGTGATAAGCCTGTTTTAAAAGGTGCTTGGATTGAAGAAAGCGTTTATTTGGGTGATGAAAACCTAGAGATGCTCACCTCTATCAAGTCTAAGGAAGAATTGATTGGTGAAGTGATTACTTTGTTGCAAAGCCCTGCGAAGAACGTTGTTTCTGCACTTCAAAGCTCTGGTAGCACATTGGCTAGTCTCCTTAAAACTTTGGAAGAGCGCAACGCGTAATTCCTTTATTTACAATTAACTAAGTAATAAACTTTTAAATTTTACTAAAATGGCTGATATTAAAGAATTGGGCGATGCTCTAGTAAACTTGACAGTTAAAGAAGTATCTGAATTGGCAGATTACTTGAAAGAAGAACATGGCATCGAGCCGGCTGCTGCAGCAGTAGCTGTTGCTGGTCCTGCAGCTGGCGGCGACGCTGGTGGCGGCGACGAGAAATCTGAGTTCGATGTTGTTTTGACTGCAGCTGGTGGTTCTAAACTAGCTGTCGTTAAACTTGTTAAGGAAATGACTGGACTTGGCTTGAAAGAAGCTAAAGAAAAAGTAGATGGTGCTCCTGCTACATTGAAGGAGGGCGTATCAAAAGACGAAGCAGAAGCTTTAAAAGCACAGCTTGAAGAAGCTGGTGCTGAAGTTGAGATCAAGTAATTGGTCGTCTGCTAGGTTATCCGGTTTAGGTCTTTGGGGAGGTCCCCTTTGACCTAAACCTTTTTGTGTTTAATTAACATTTTGGGCTGAAATGATAAACCAAGTTACTCCTCCTAAGGAGCGTATCAACTTCTCTTCAACCGCAATTAAGACGGATTTCCCAGATTTCTTGGATATCCAGTTGAAGAGCTTCATGGACTTCTTCCAGATTGAGACGAAGCCATCAGAAAGATCTGCGGAAGGTCTTCACCGAGTATTCGCTGAAAACTTTCCAATTTCGGATTCTAGAAACAATTTTGTTCTTGAATTCCTAGACTACTTTGTATACCCACCGCGCTATTCAGAGCGTGAGTGTATCGAACGCGGTTTGACGTTCTGTGTTCCACTCAAAGCAAGATTAAAACTGTACTGTACTGATCCTGAGCACGAGGATTTTGAAACCATCGTTCAGGACGTGTACCTAGGTACAATTCCATACATGACTCCGCGCGGTACTTTTATTGTAAATGGAGCAGAAAGAATTATTGTAAGCCAGTTGCACCGATCTCCAGGCGTATTCTTTGGTCAGTCGTACCACGCGAACGGAACAAAACTTTATTCAGCCCGTATTATTCCGTTTAAAGGATCTTGGATTGAATTCGCAACAGATATCAACCAAGTGATGTACGCCTACATTGATCGTAAGAAGAAGCTTCCTGTAACTACGTTGCTGCGCGCTATTGGTTACGAGCGCGACAAGGATATCTTGGAGATCTTCGACCTTGCGGAAGAAGTGAAGGTGAGTAAGGCTTCGTTGAAGCGCTCTATTGGTCGTAAGTTGGCGGCAAGAGTATTAAAAACTTGGATTGAAGATTTCGTAGATGAGGACACTGGTGAAGTTGTATCTATCGAGCGTAATGAGGTTATTCTAGACCGCGATACGATCCTTGATAAAGAGCACACTGATGAAATCTTGGATGCGGAAGTAAGTATGATTCTTCTTCACAAAGAAGATATCGAGTCTTCCGACTTTGCAATCATCCATAATACACTTCAAAAGGACCCAACAAATACGGAGAAAGAAGCCGTTGAGCACATCTACCGTCAGTTGCGTAACGCTGAACCACCAGATGAAGAAACAGCTCGTGGTATCATCGATAAGTTATTCTTCTCTGAGCAACGTTACTCGCTAGGTGAAGTAGGTCGTTACCGTTTGAACAAGAAGTTGTACAATGGCAGTGAAGAGGATTCTCAAGTATTAACGAAGGGTGATATCATTGAAATTATCAAGCGTCTGATTGAATTGATCAACTCTAAAGCGGAGATTGATGACATTGATCACTTAAGCAACCGACGTGTGCGCACTGTAGGCGAGCAGATGGCCAACCAGTTTGGTGTGGGTCTAGCGCGTATGGCGCGTACTATCCGTGAGCGTATGAACGTTCGTGATAATGAAGTATTCACTCCTATCGATTTGATCAACGCGAAGACCTTGTCTTCAGTAATCAATTCATTTTTTGGTACGAACCAGCTGAGCCAGTTCATGGACCAGACCAATCCGCTG
>DMQR01000120.1 GCA_003455605.1 Cryomorphaceae bacterium
ACCACAGGTATCACGAACATAAGCGTCGTAACTCGTACCCGCCGTTAACCCAGTAATAGTATGTGTGGTAGAGGTAATGTTCGTCAAGCCGCTACCACTTGGACTAAACCCAACAGATCCATAAACAATGTTCCAAGTCGTTGAGCCACCAGTCAACCAAGTAAAGGTCGCCGACGTCGCGGTCACTCCTGATAGTGCAAACTGCGTAGGATCTGGACACAACGGTTGATCATTGACCACAACCTCATCGATTGCGATATCACCTTGTGCACCATTTCCTTTCGTGGCTGACCAGCGCAATACAATAGTATCTCCGGCAAATCCTGCTAAATCAACTTCCTCGTAATACCACTGATTTCCTTGATTACCTGATTTGGTGAAATAGGTATCCCACGTCTGCGTGCTATCTACCCAAACCTGTAATTTCAAGGTATTCACATAAAATCCTCTCATGTGGTAATTGAAGGTCACTTGAGGCTTCAGCAAACCGCTTAAATCCAATAATGGCGATTCAATAAAGGCTTCTTGATTCGGTGCCCCACTTGAGGCTTCGGCATAGATATAATTACCTGTACCGCTAACATCGTTAAACGGACCTGTACCTGGGGTTGTAGTCGTTCCCGAGCGCACCCCCCAACTTAATGGTGAAGCAGGTAGCGTGTCCTTCTCCGGAGTGCGCTCCCAACAAGCTGCCAAAGAATCACCTACGTTGTATACTCCCGATCCCGGTGTCCAACTCGTCGAATCAAAATCTTCCGACCAAGGCGCAGTAATTGCAGTACAATGAGTAGTTCCTAATATAGGGCCAATCCAACCTGATTTATCGCTTGGACCACAAACCTCACGAACCCAGAACTTATAGGTCGTTCCAGCTGAGAGTCCTGTTACCGTAGCTGGATTCAAGGTAGAATTTATCGAAGTATTTCCAGTGGAACCCAAACTCGCCGAAGTGTTACCATATTGAATATCCCAAGAGGTTGCGTTAACAGCCTGCCAAGATAAGGTCATCGAAGATGTCGTTCTGGCAGACACTGATAGCATGGACGGATCCGGACAAGTAGGGGCCTCCTCAAACCCAAAATCGTCGATAGCGATATCGGCTTGATTATTATTTCCAAAACCTCTTGAAGCCGAAAAGCGCACCAAGACAGTATCATCGACAAATTGTGCCAATGTATAGGTTTGTAATAAGAAGGTGTCTGCAGAAGAAGCTTGTTGCGGACCATTAATACTACCCACATTCACCCAACCCGAGGATTGCGACCATACTTCTGTTTTTAATTCATTCACTTGGGCACCAGCCATGTGATACCAGAAATTTAATTCTGGTGTAGTCAATGGGCTTAAATCGAGGAGTGGTGAAGTGATTGTAGCAACACTCTGATTGGCCGCGCCACTGGCCTCTGCGTATATGTAATTTCCGCCCCCAGTTCTGTCGTCATTTGGTCCTGTCCCTGGGGTTGCCGTACTGTCCGTACCTGTACCAAAGGCATAACCCTGACCCCCATCTGGACTATTTGGATTCCGCTGCCAACAGCTACCAATAGTACTACCATCGTTATCAAAGCCTGACCCTTCAGACCAACCAGTCCCGTCGAAATCTTCAATATAACTTGTCGTGAATGTAATAGGAGCACATAGGGTACTATCCACTACTGGAGCCGACCAAATACTTACATCTCCTAGACCACATGAATCTCGCACGTAAAATTCGTACGTTGTAGAAGCCGAAAGACCTGATAACACAAAAGGATTACTAGAAACTGCCAATCTTGTTCCGCTCCCTGGTGAGAAACCCGGTGTTCCATATTCTACCTCCCAGTTCGCTGCACCACCGCCTGTCCAGCTTAATCTTGCCTTATTGCTAATGGTCCAATCCACCGCAAGGTTCGTTGGCTGGTAACAAGTTGGTGCGGGATAGGTATTGATTGTGATCTTCCATGAACTATCTGCAATACTTGCCGTGGTGGTACCACAGGCGGTTGTAAATTGTTGACGGAACGCATGTAATTTAAATACGAGGAAGGTATCCGTTACTGCACCATTAAAGTCGTTGATTGTTCGGGTAATGGTTTGAGAAGAACCGTTCGTCCCGATGGTTCCATAATCTAATGCTGCCTCCTTAGTACCCTCACTTGATAATTCAAGGTATACCCCGATGTCGTCCGGGGCAGAACCTCCAAAACCACCGGTAGTGTTTATGGTGTATTCCAAATCCATAGAAGAAATCCAATGTCCTGATGGTATAGCTATACCCAAGGTATCGGCACAAGAGGATTGGGAGTTAATGTTTACGGGAGCTACCTGCTGAACTCCTAGATCGCCGTATACATAACGGGTTGAATCAGTGGTAATCTGTGCGTTGAGCGCGCTGAAGGAACCAAAGGCCAACAACATCGCAAAAATCTTAGTGCGCATGAGCAATTATAGAATAATTAACTAAAATACACCTTCGGTGTGTTTTAAAGGCCTCGTTTACTCAAAAGTTTAATCGTTGAATCAATAAAAACATTAAAAAGTCGGAGTATCGAAAGAAACTCAGCCTAATGAATACTGATTTAATGATATTATATCTTCTTTTGAAAAACGCTCTCAACATGGTTCTTATAATCCGTAATACTCTCTTTCATATCCTTTCGCAATAGGAAGATTCCAAGGAGGTTCGGCAGCGTCATTAACGCAATGGCAATACCCGCAAAAGTCCACACAATGGTTGTATCGATGATTGCTGCAAGGAAGAAACCGATGACGTAGATGATGCGGTAGTAATTCACATACTTCACACCGAAGAGATAGGTCACACTTCTACCGCCGTAGTAACTCCAGGAAATGGCAGTCGAGAACGCGAACAATAGGAGTCCAATAGCCACAATGTATTGACCATAATCACCGAATAAACCTTTATTGAATGCAATGGCAGTTAACGGTGCACTGTGCACCAGAGATTTTCCCGAGAAGGTGAATCCTTTTGAATCTTCAAGACGTCCATCAGTAATTTCTATGGTTCCTGTAAATAGAACATCTCCCTTTTGAATCAATACATCTTCTGCTATCGAACGTGCGTGCAATACAGTTGCATCTGTCTTAATAATCCCCTCCTCAACTGATAGTTTGCCTGTGAATTCAGAAATCGGCATTACATCTAAGCTCATTTCGTATCCGTTGAAATATTCAAACAATGCTGTTCCATTAACCTCGCGATTGATCTCACCTTCCATAATGATCATATCAGAATAACTAAAGTCGTTTCTATGCTTTTCATTCCAAACGCCTGAACTTAAAAGAGTTAATCCCGTAATTGAACAGATAATAACTGTATCGATAAAGGGCTCAAGGATGGCCACCATACCTTCACTTACAGGATGCTCCGCTTTCGCGGCAGCATGTGCAATAGGAGCAGAACCCTGGCCTGCTTCATTAGAAAATAAACCTCTGTTTACACCTCTATTAAATGCATAAGCGATGCTAGCTCCGAGGAATCCTCCCGCGGCAGAAGAACCTGTGAATACATCTGCGAAAATGCTTATGAACGAAGGGATAATATTCTCATAGTTCATCACAATTACCGACAATGCTCCAATCACATAGATAATCGCCATCACCGGCACAAGCTTTTCTGTTACCGCGGCAATACGCTTGATACCACCAAGAATAATCAAACCGAGCAATACTGAAAGAACTGCACCGGTGACAATTTCTTCAATTCCGAATGTTGCTTTTAAGGATGCTGCAATACTGTTGACCTGCGGCATATTACCTGTACCAAAAGAACTAATGATTGCAGCTACGGCGAAAAGCGCCGCCATCCATTTCATGTTTAGCTTGTTTTTCATGTAGTACATAGGACCACCTGAAGCTGTACCATCTTCAGCAAACTCGCGATATTTGTGGCTTAAGGTAACCTCAACGAATTTGGTCGTCATACCTAAGGCGGCAGTCACCAACATCCAGAAAAGCGCTGCAGGTCCGCCCAAGTGAATGGCGAATGCAACCCCTGCAATATTACCCGTTCCTACGGTTCCAGAAAGTGCAGTGGCTAAAGATTGGAAATGGGAGGTGTCTCCTTTTGCACCCGGTTCATCAAACTTTCCGCGCACCACATCGATAGCGTGTTTAAAGAATCTGATCTGAGGGAATTTCAAGTAAAAGGTGAAGAAAATACCTGTCCCTAAAAGGGCAAATAC
This sequence comes from Cryomorphaceae bacterium, assembly GCA_003455605.1. Taxonomy (GTDB): domain Bacteria; phylum Bacteroidota; class Bacteroidia; order Flavobacteriales; family Schleiferiaceae; genus UBA10364. Next base: position 4,185 of record DMQR01000120.1, read on the forward strand.
AAACCAGCTAGATCCCCCAATATACCCGTCAATAGTAGCAAGAAGATCGTTGAGGCGGACTAAATCCATAAATGTTGCGAGTATTTTTCAGTAATGGCCTAAGATAAATAAAAAAGCCCCCGCACCTGTGGGTGCGAGGGCTTGTTATCGCCTTTAAACATGAAAGTTTATTTCACCTCTTCAAAATCTACATCGGTGACATCGTCGGCACCACCTGCGTCTGCATCACCGCCTGCATCTGGTCCGCTATCGTTATCTCCTTGGTTGCCTTGCATAGCTGCTTGAATCTCAGCTGCTGCTGCTTGTAGAGCACCATTTAATTTTTCAGTGGCCACATCGCATCCAGCGATATCTTTGGCAGCATGGGCAGTTTTAAGTTCTGCGAGGGCTTCATCAATTGGACCTTTCTTATCCTCAGGAAGCTTTCCTTCGATGTCCTTCATCTGCTTTTCTACCTGGAAGATCATGGTATCCGCTGCGTTGAGCTTGTCAATCTCTTCCTTGGCTTTCTTATCTGCATCAGCATTTGCCTCCGCTTCTTGCTTCATGCGATCGATTTCTTCCTGGCTCAAACCTGAAGATGCTTCGATTCGAATATTCTGCTCTTTACCCGTGTTCTTATCCTTCGCACTAACGTTTAGGATACCGTTAGAATCGATATCAAAAGTCACCTCAATCTGAGGTACACCTCGCGGTGCAGCTGGGATACCATCCAAGTGAAATCGGCCGATAGTTTTGTTATCGCCTGCCATTGGACGCTCACCCTGAAGGATGTGAATTTCAACTGAAGGTTGGTTATCTGCTGCCGTTGAGAACGTCTCTGACTTCTTCGTAGGAATAGTCGTGTTGGCCTCAATCAACTTTGTCATTACACCTCCCATAGTTTCGATACCTAATGAAAGAGGCGTAACGTCAAGAAGAAGCACATCTTTTACATCACCGGCTAATACACCACCTTGGATAGAAGCACCAATAGCAACTACCTCATCGGGGTTTACACCTTTCGAGGGCTCCTTGCCGAAGAATGCGTTAACTGCTTCTTGAATGGCTGGGATACGAGTAGTACCTCCAACCAGAATTACTTCATCAATTTCTGAAGTCGAATACCCTGCATTTTTCAATGCGTTTTTTGCAGGAGCGATTGTACGCTCAATTAATTTAGCAGCCAACTGCTCAAACTTTGCGCGACTCAAGCTGCGCACCAAGTGCTTGGGCCCAGAAGCCGTAGCAGTGATGTAAGGCAAGTTGATTTCCGTAGAAGTTGTCGATGATAATTCGATTTTTGCTTTTTCTGCGGCTTCTTTCAAACGCTGCAGCGCCATGTTATCATCACGCAAGTCCATTGACTCTTCAGCCTTGAACTCTTCCGCCAACCAATCCATTATTACCTGGTCAAAGTCATCACCACCAAGGTGTGTGTCACCGTCGGTAGATTTTACTTCAAATACACCGTCACCTAGCTCGAGTATAGATACATCGTGTGTACCACCACCACAGTCAAAAACGACGATTTTTTGATCTTGGCCTTTCTTGTCTAGACCGTAAGCCAAAGC
>DMQR01000184.1 GCA_003455605.1 Cryomorphaceae bacterium
CTAATTTAGGAACAGGATATCGTGGAGCAAGAGCTCTATGCTGGACAATGGGAAGGGATTCCCACGGTATGTCAACGCCAGTTAGGGGATTTACCCTTCGATCCTATTGCGGCTACCTTTTTCTTGGTATCGCGATACGAAGAATACCTTCCTTTTATTGCGGATGTGCACGGACGCTTTCCGGCCAAGGAGGGTTTCGCCTTCAAGAATGACTTCTTGGGACGTCCGGTCGTCAATGAGTGGGCACTGGCCTTAGGCAAGCTTTGGTTTGGGGCTTCTTTTGATTTGAGCCATCGTTACCAATACTTGACGACCATTGATATAGATAACCTTTTCGCCTTCAAAGGTAAGGGTGCCTTGCGTACCTTGGGGGCCATAGTTAAGGATGTGTCCGCTTTTGATTTTAGGTTGTTGCGTGTACGGTTGGGAGCATTGTGGAATTGGCGCCGTGATCCCTATGATACTTTTAGAAAGCAGCGAAACTGGAATAGGAGCGCGGGCGTGAAGGCCTTGTACTTTATGCTCTTTGCGGAGTTTGGTCCCAAGGACCGCAATGTGAGTCCTTACAGCACGGATGCGGCTATTACCTTGAGAGAGATTGCGGATTGGGCCGTGCTAGGTATTCATCCAAGTTACGTATCTGATAGTGATTTGGATATTGTTGGCAAGGAACGCAAGATGTTGCAAAATGTGGTCCGCCGACCAGTAACGCACAGCAGACAACATTACCTGCGTATGCGTACGCCGCATACGTTTAGAAATTTGATAGAATTGGGCATAAAAGACGAGCACAGCATGGGGTATACCGAATTGCCGGGATTCCGTGCGAGTATCGCTTCGGCCTATACCTTTTACGATGTTGAACTAGAGATGGAGTTGCCGCTCAACCTTCATCCTTTCGCCTTCATGGATGTGACCTATTATGGGGATGCCTATTTGAATATTCGAGCAGAGGAAGCCTTGGTAGCGATGAAGCAATGGGTGCCGGTGGTCAAAACTGTCGGCGGTACGTTGATCTCAGTTTGGCACAACCGCACCTTTAGTCAATTTGAGCCGCAATGGAAGGGCTGGGCTGAGGTATATAAATCATTCATTGATGCGGCCAAATCTTAAGTACATCCCGCATGCTGAGATCGATTTCGAGCGCTGGGATCGATGCGTAGCTAGTACAGCTCACCCGCAACCTTATGGTTTTAGTTGGTACCTGAACTGGGTAGCCCTAACATGGGATGCTCTGGTCTATGGAGATTACGAGGTGGTATTTCCCTTGTTTCCACGAGAGAAAAACGGTATTTCATTCACCACGCGTCCCTATGGAACACAAGCCGTAGGACCGTATTCCACTATTCTATTGACTACACAGTGGGTAGAGAAGTTGATGGAGGAGGCTATGGAACATTTTGCCTATGGGGAATTCTTTCTTTCTCCTGGCTTGGCCTTGCCGTCCCATTGGACCAGTGAGAAGTATTCGAATTTTGTTCTGTCCACCAAAACATCGTATGAGGAATTGGCAGCCAAGTATAGTGCACAGACCAAGCGCAATCTGAAAAAAGCACAAAAGAGTAAGTTAGAATTCGCTCAATGGGCCACGGCTCAAGATGTCGTACGTTTATGGAAGCAGAATACCCAGGAGAAGACCCATATTACCTCAGAAAACATCGATAGTTTGACTAAGATCCTTGAGTTTTGCCTATACCAAAAAAGAGGCGTCCTAATGGCCGTATATGATGAGGGAAATACCTTAGTTGCCGGGCAGATATGGGTCCAATTCCAAGGTCGTTCCACGCTCTTACTCAACGCCAGTTCAAGTTACGGCAAGGAATGTGGCGCCCCCACCTTGCTCATTGACCAAATGATTCAGCTCCATGCTGGTTCAGATCATATGTTGGATTTTGAAGGAAGCAGTATTCCAGGATTGGCGCGATTCTACAGCGGATTTGGCGCCCATGACGAACCCTTTTATTTCCACGTAGAGAATAACCTGCCTTGGTACATGCGCTGGCGCAAACCCAAAACCACACGTTCGTGAAATACCAACACCTCTTCTTTGATTGGGACCATACCCTCTGGGACTTTGAGAAAAACTCTGAAATGTCCTTGCGTAACCTTTATTCAGATTTGGGATTGCGGGACTTAGGCTTACCAAGTTTTGAGCTATTCTTCGATAAATACATTACCATTAATGACCTGAAATGGGATTTATACCGTGCCGGGAATATTGATAAACAAACCCTACGTGAAACTAGATTTCGCGAAACTTTCGAGCATTTTGGGGTGAGCGCCAAAGACGTGGCTTGGGAGATGGAGCTCCGCTACATTAATGAGACGCCGTACCAGAATCATCTGATTGAAAGTGCCACCGAGGTGTTAGAAGAACTAAAAGCAGCAGGCTGCGTTTTACATGTCATAACCAATGGTTTTCACGAAAGTCAAAACATCAAATTCGCCGAAAGTGGTCTCGCGCCACTTTTTGATTTATTGCTCTGCAGTGACCAAGTAGGGGTGAACAAGCCGGATCCAAAGATTTTCCGTCACGCCCTTCAACTCACGGGTGCAGAGCGTAAGGAGAGTTTGATGATCGGTGACTCCCTCATTGCGGATTGTATTGGGGCGAGAGAGCAGGGTATTGACCAGGTCTACTTCAATCCGAAAAAAGTGCCACACCGAGAGAAATTGACTTTTGAGATTGCGCATTTGGAAGAATTAGTCCCAATTATTTTAAATGCATAAAATGTCTGTCAAAAGGGATATTCGCAGCTTATCTCAGGATCAGATGGTCCAATTCTTTGAGGCCAATGGCGAGAAACCCTTTCGCGCCAAACAAGTCTATCAGTGGCTTTGGCAAAAGAGTGCTTCGTCGTTTAACGAGATGACTAACCTGAGCAAATCCACCCGCTACTTACTCGAAG
>DMQR01000064.1 GCA_003455605.1 Cryomorphaceae bacterium
CGCATTGCAAATCATGGTTTAAAGCGCAAAAATACATTCCTTCTATGACCAATTGGGCTCCAAGACTAAGAGATTGTTAAATTCCTTTGAATAGCTCGGTAAGAATCCTACATTTGAACTACTAAGATTTAAATGCTTTAGTCCAATGAAAAAATTATTCCTTACCCTATTCGTTGCACTCTTCGGTTTTGCAGCTCAAGCACAAGAAGCGACAGTCTTGTCGCCAGACAATGACGGCGCAAAGATCACTTTCGACAATAAAGTCATCAACTACGGAAAAGTAGATAAAGGTACCAATGGTACTCGTGTATTCAAGTTCAAAAACGAAGGAACTGAGCCTTTGGTACTAAACTCAGTGCGCGCTTCTTGTGGATGTACTACACCTAAGTGGACTCGTGAGCCTATTGCTCCAGGTGGAGAAGGCGAGATCCAGGTGAAGTACGACACCAACCGCATGGGTAATTTCCACAAAACAGTAACTGTACAGTCAAATGCGACGAATCAAACAGTGGTTTTGACCATCAAAGGACAGGTAATGAACCCTAAAGCTCAGGAAACTACTCCAGAGAAAAAAGGCGGTAGTGTTATTGCGAAATAACATCCCGAACATTACTCACGAATATCCAAGAAAGCCCTGTATTTTTGCAGGGCTTTTTGCATTAAATACAACTCAAGTATGCCAAAGATTTCAGTCAAAGGCGGGCGCATGCCTTCCAGCCCCATCCGCAAACTAGTTCCTTACGCTGAGCAAGCAGAGCGCAATGGCAACAAAGTATATTACCTAAACATCGGACAGCCCGATATTCAAACGCCGGTGGAAGCGCAACGCGCCATTAAGGAAGCTGATATACCTGTTTTGGCCTACAGCCATAGCGCAGGCTTTGCCTCCTTGAGAGAGGGACTTTCGAAATACTACCTCGGCAAAAATCTTACTGTACTAAACGATGAAATTATCGTTACGACAGGCGGATCGGAAGCGCTATTGTTCACCTTTGGGTCTGCCATGGATGAGGGTGATGAGGTTATCATTCCTGAACCATTCTACGCCAACTACAACGGTTTTGCGACCGCTAGCGGGGTCAAAGTAATTCCGGTTGAATCTTCTATCGAAACTGGATTTGCCCTACCTCCAGTGGCGTCCTTCGAGGCTGCTATTACCCCAAAGACAAAGGGGATCTTGATCTGTAACCCCGGCAACCCAACCGGGTATTTGTACAGCAAAGAAGAATTAGAACAACTTCGCGATATCGTGCTGCGTCATGATCTTTTCTTGATTGCGGACGAGGTGTACAGAGAATTCACTTACGACGGCGAGCCGCACCACAGCGTCCTTGCCATCAAAGGCTTGGAAGAGCACGCCATTGTTGTAGATAGCTTCTCCAAGCGTTACAGTATGTGTGGCGCGCGTATAGGCTGCTTGGTTAGCAAGAACAACGAATTTATGGCCACTGCTATGAAATTCGCGCAAGCGAGATTATCGCCGCCGACCTATGCACAAATTGCTAGTGAAGCTGCGCTGAAAACGCCACAGAGTTATTTCGACGAAGTAAATGCAGAGTATGTTGAGCGTCGCAATGTTTTGGTAGATGGCTTGAATAGTATTGACGGGGTCTTTTGTCCTAAGCCAAAAGGAGCCTTTTACGCAGTGGCCTCGTTCCCGGTGGAAAGTGCAGAACACTTTGCGCAATGGTTACTCAGTGATTTTAACCATGAAGGTAAAACACTAATGATGGCCCCAGCGGCCGGATTCTATGCCAAGCCAGAATTGGGCGTAAATCAAGCTCGCCTTGCCTATGTATTAAATACGGTGGCATTGACGGATTGTATTGCTATCTTGAAAGCAGCATTAGAGGTGTATCCACACCGTACCCGATAAAATATATAATCCGTGATTGTACAACTCAATCAAAGCTTAGTCAAACACAACACCTTTGGCATTGACCAAAAGGCGACACGTCTTATTTGGGCACATAGCGCAGACGATATAAGCGCTTATGTAAAACACCACGGCGAGCCTGCCTTGGTTCTAGGCGGCGGTTCGAATATGCTGCTGACCCAAGATGTAGAAGGCGATGTACTCAAGATTGATGTCCACGGAAGGCGTGTTGTTTTTGAAAACGACGAGGTGGTCCATATTCGATTTGGTGCTGGGGAGAATTGGCACGAGGTTGTATTGTGGACGCTTATGCAAGGATTAGGAGGACTTGAAAATCTCAGCTTAATTCCTGGGAATTGCGGCACAGCTCCAGTTCAGAATATTGGCGCCTATGGCGTGGAGTTGAAAGATGTTTTTGTGAACTGTGAGGGTGTCTTGATTGAAAACGGCGCATTCTTCACACTATCAAAGGAGGAAGCTAAATTTGGTTACCGCGACAGTATTTTCAAAAACGAATGGAAGGGCAAAGCGATTATCACTCGTATGACCCTAGCGCTCACGAAAAAGAATCACAACCTTCGCACAGATTACGGCTCTATTCAAGCTGAGCTCGAAACACGAGGCAT
>DMQR01000080.1:0-2337 GCA_003455605.1 Cryomorphaceae bacterium
AAATAGCCAAACTTGTGGGTCAAATCCCTATTTTGCACGGAAGATGCTATCAATGAAAGATCACGAGAGATTTATGCGTGCCGCCATTACGGAAGCCCATATTGCCGCTGAATTTGGAGAAGTTCCAGTAGGCGCCGTAATAGTGGCTGGAGGAAAAATCGTCGCTCGTACGCACAACCTCACCGAACGATTGGTCGATGTCACAGCCCATGCAGAAATCCAAGCAATCACAGCAGCAAGTAACTACTTGGCATCCAAATATCTCAACAAATGTACCTTGTATGTAACCCTTGAGCCTTGCCCCATGTGTGCTGGCGCTCTTTTCTGGTCACAAATTGGCACTGTCGTATACGGCGCTTCCGACGAAAAGCGTGGCTTTGACTTACACGGAGGCGCCCTGCATCCTAAAACCAAGATCATCACTGGCATTCTCGCAGAGGAATGCGGCCAAATCATGAGCGATTTCTTCGCCGCCAAACGCAAGTAACATGGTTTTAAGCACCTTCGACACAGTCGTCCTCATCGCTTTATTGGTTCTTACCATTTCAGTTGGCCTATACTTCGGTCGCAGTAAAAAGAAAAGCCTGAGCGAATACTTCCTCGGTGGACGAAATCTTCCTTGGTATATCGCAGGGATCTCCATGATCGCAACCACCTTCGCGGCAGATACCCCTCTGGCTGTAACCGAGCTGGTAGGACAATACGGAATCAGCGGAAACTGGTTGTGGTGGAATCTCCTTGCGGGTGGGATGCTCACTACCGTTTTCTTTGCCCGATTATGGCGTAGAAGCGGCCTCTCAACCGAAGTCGAATTTATCGAGTTCCGTTATTCCGGACGTCCCGCCGCAATCCTGCGCGGATTCAAATCTATTTATCTCGGTGCATTCATGAACGTGCTGATCATGGGCTGGGTCAACGTTGCAATGATCACCCTGCTCCAGGGTTTCTTCGACATCAGCGAACAACAAGCATTCCTATGGACCGGAGCGGCCCTTCTTGGAGTGGTCGTATACGTTAGCATCAGCGGCCTAAAAGGAGTGGTCTATACTGATGTGTTCCAATTCCTTTTGGCCATGACCGGTTCTATTACCCTAGCCGTATACGTTTTGCGCGCACCCGAAATAGGCGGGCTCGAAGGATTGCGAAATACACTGCCAGACGAGACCTTCAGTTTCCTACCCAAGGTAGGCAACAGCGAAAGTTCCGGTCAAAACTACCAGATGGGGTTGGCCTCCTTTCTAGCTTTCTTTGGAATGGTTTGGTGGACCTCGTGGTACCCCGGCGCCGAACCTGGCGGAGGAGGATACAGTGCACAACGCATGCTCTCGACCAAGGACGAACGAGATTCTTTTCTCGCCAGCGCTTTGTTCCAAATAGGTCATTACGCGATACGCCCATGGCCTTGGATCATTGTTGCCCTCAGTGCCATCGTTTTATACGGCAATAGCGGAGACCTTAGCAGCAACACACCACATTTTATAACGTACGAGTGTATGACCGACCAAGTAGATTGCGAGCCGCTTACGGCCGCGCAGCAAGTCGAATACCAAAAATGGTTAGCGCAATGGGAGCCCATGTATGGGGACCGATTAGCCGAAGCCCTCAAATACCAGCGCGATTACCGCTTTGGCTACATTTTCATCATGCGCGACTTCCTTCCCAAAGGGATCATAGGGATGCTCCTAGCCTCCTTATTCGCAGCCTATATGTCGACCATGTCGACCCAGCTGAATTGGGGCACTTCCTATCTCGTAAATGACTTCTACTTGCGGTTTATTTCACCACATACCAAGCGCAGAAGAAGCCTGAGCGTATCAAGATTACTTACGGTAGTCCTCGCCATCATAGGTCTCTTAATCACATACCTCATGGACAGCATAGCGGGAGTGTGGCAATTCATCATGGAATGTGGGGCCGGGCTTGGACTGGTATTGATTTTACGATGGTATTGGTGGCGCATCAATGCTTGGGCGGAGATTACTGCGACCGTCGCCCCTTTCATCGCCTACGCGATCGCACATTATGGTTTGGCCTGGGTCTTCCCAAATTCATTTTTCTTCACTGTAACCTTCACTACTATTGCTTGGATCACAACCATGTATATGACCTCTCCAGAATCTCATGCAACCTTGGTAGAATTCTTCCAAACCGTACGTCCAGGCGGTGCATGGAAGCCGGTGGCTTGGAAGGTGGAACATAGTGAAAGCGATACTTCGCCGTCTACGTTGCGCTTACTCGCCTACTGGCTGTTTGGAATTGCTATAGTCTATGGCGCACTCTTCGGGGTCGGAGCTCTACTGTTTGGATAAAAGGTCCCCGATGCTGAAGCATCGGGGA
>DMQR01000080.1:2663-4057 GCA_003455605.1 Cryomorphaceae bacterium
AGCATCGGGGATCTACCATAATCAAACTATTGGAGCTTAATCCAACGTTCGTCTTACTTCTACCATTTCGTACGCTTCTACAATGTCGCCTACTTTGATGTCGTTGAAATTCTCGATATTCAAACCACATTCAAAGCCTTGACGAACTTCTTTCGCGTCGTCCTTGAATCGCTTCAACGAGCCTAGTTTTCCTGTGTATACTACCACGCCATCGCGTATTACACGAACATCGTGGTTACGTTCGATAAGACCTTCGGTGACCATACAGCCCGCAATGGTGCCAATTTTTGAGATTTTGAAGGTTTCACGAATCTCTGCGGCACCCTTGACCTCCTCTTTCATTTCAGCACTCAACATGCCTTCCATGGCATCTTTTACCTCGTTAATCGCGTCATAAATAATCGAGTACATACGGATTTCCACTTCTTCCTTCTCTGCCAACTTACGGGCTTGAGCAGAAGGACGAACTTGGAAACCTACCACGATAGCATCAGATGCTGTCGCTAATAGAATGTCGCTCTCTGAGATTTGACCCACACCCTTGTGGATGATGTTGACCTGGATCTCTTCTGTGGTTAATTTTTGTAATGAATCTGAAAGCGCTTCTACAGAACCGTCCACATCACCCTTCAAGATGATATTCAACTCCTTGAAGTCTCCCACCTGCAGACGACGACCAATCTCTTCGAGGGTCATCTTCTTCTGAGAACGTACACTTTGTTCACGCTGCAACTGCAAACGCTTGGCTGCAATTTGTTTCGCTTCTTTCTCGTCGTCCATCACGATGAAACGATCACCAGAAGTAGGTGCGCCATCCAAGCCTAGTAAATTTACTGGTGCTGATGGACCTGCAACTTTAATTCGATTGCCGCGCTCATCTAGCATCGCTTTCACCTTACCGCTGTACTGTCCCGCCAATATATAATCTCCCACTTTCATGGTTCCAGATTGAATCAATGCCGTACACATGTATCCTCGTCCCTTATCCAAAGAGGCTTCTACTACCGTACCGCTTGCATTCTTATCTGGATTGGCTTGCAAGTCCAACATTTCCGCTTCCAACAATACTTTGTCGAGCAATTCTTCTACGTTCAAACCTGTTTTCGCAGAAATGTCCATAGACTGAATCTGTCCACCCCAATCTTCAACGAGCAGGTTTAATTGGGCCAATTGCTCTTTAATCTTGTCCGGATTAGATACCTCACGATCCACCTTGTTAATGGCAAATACAATGGGCACACCTGCCGCTTGTGCGTGAGAAATAGCCTCCTTAGTTTGTGGCATCACGGCATCATCTGCGGCCACAACGATAATGGCAATATCAGTTACCTGAGCGCCACGAGCACGCATGGCTGTAAAGGCTTCGTGACCAGGTGTATCTAGGAAGGTAATGG
>DMQR01000129.1 GCA_003455605.1 Cryomorphaceae bacterium
GTTTTGCCATCCTTCTACATCATTGTACACGGCCATACGCGGAAAGAATTGGGCTATGGTGTAGAGGTAGTTATCGTCCTCTTCAAAGTATTCGTAACCCGAACGGCCGCCAATATCCATACGGTCGTTGATATTGAACCACCACTTAATCTTGAAGCTGAACGACTGGCCCTTGCGTAAAGGTGAAGGAAGGTCCACACGCATCATAGTGTTGTTGATGGTGTAGCGCAAGTTACTGCCTGAAGTGGTTTGAACGTACTCTAGTTTGAAGCCACCGTCAAAATCGTAGAATTGATTGTTCTTTATCCTATAGAAAGCTGTCTGAGGCGTTCTGGTGCGGTCGTTGAAGATGCCACCCGTTTTCATTTGCTGCGTCATGCTGTTTTGGGCGCGCATATTTTGGTCTAATTGGACCCACAAATAGCGAAGCTCATCCGGACTATTGTTGGTGTAGGTAATGGTTTCCTTACCAGAAATACGCTGGGTTTCATCGTCCAACGTGATGGACATGTTGTAATCCGCCTGCTGCTGGTAATATTCATGACCCGGCGCGCCTGAAGCGGTGCGGTAGACGTTTGGAGTAGGAAGCTCCTGGCTCAATTGTCTGAATTTTGAAGTATTTACATTTTGTGCCGAGATTCCAAGAGTGGCTAAGGCGACGAACGATAGTAAAATACGCTTCATATAGAGAAGTTTTATATACAAGTTAGAAGGACAATCGGTCCAAAATCATTTGAATGCTCAAGGTTAAAATCATCCCGCTGAGCATCCACTTCGTGGCTTTGGTATTGCGCAGAATTTTTTCGACTGCCCAATATACAAAAAGCAAGGCCAGAACCACGAGAACTTGACCTGCCTCAATTCCTAAATTAAAAGGAATCCAAGCCCACCAAAACGAATCGTTTTGCGTAATAAAGGAGTAGTACGATCCGAACCCCAAACCGTGAATCAACCCAAAAATGCCCGAGAGCCAAATCGCCCCCTGCACCACCTTGAATCCATTAATCAGGTGGTACCCCACAGTCATCGAGATGGTAATAGCAATGCCCAACTCCACCCAATGACTGGGGATCCTAATCACTTCTGTCGCGGCCAAAGCCAAGCTAATGCTGTGCCCCAAGGTAAATGCGGTAATCCACTTCAATGTGGCCTTCCATTGCCCGAAGCTAAACGGAAGCGTTAAGGCCAACAAGAACAACATGTGGTCGTATGCTTCGAGGTCGGTAATATGGCGAACGCCTAGGTTGAAATAGAACATTAAAAATCAAAGTTTAAGCGGTATTCGTTGCTTTCGCGGCAACTATTGGTCCGTTTACGGCCATCGTAATGGAAAATCACAATATTCTCTTGAGAAGGGTAAATGTCTGCTAGCAGGGTGTGTGTAATGGTCCAATTCCCACTCAGATCTTCCAATTCCTTATCTCCGTACTCCGCCATAAACAGCAAATACACTTCATCCGGGCCTGTAGAGGTTCCAAAATACTCCACGGCCATCGCTTCTCCATTCAAATCCAATTGGATGTGCTGCTCGAGGTATTGGGCGTGCAAAGCTGCCCTTTGGTTAGAATCCAATTGTACATAGCGTATCACTTTTTCCCGCAACAAAGCATTCATTGCACGCTCCCAATCGTCCGGAAACGTTTTCACCAGCCCCGTAATTTTTCGTTTTTCTATATCGATATGGAAATCCGTTACGGTCACATAGAACTCATGCCGTACCTTAGTATGGACAGTCGGGTCTTGGGCCATAGACCCTGCCCACCAAAACCAAATGACGAGTAAAAATTTCATGTCCGTGAAAATACGCCAATTTTCGACCCAAGCCTTGTCCATCGCACTGCTATTTACAGGACTTTCCGCAACCGCCCAAGCCGTTAAAATCCACGAAGGCCCTGCCTTCAAAACGGGTATTTGCGAGCCCTCAATAGCAGTGGACCCCACAAACCCTTCAAACATTTATGCGGGCAGCGTCCTCAATAATTTTTACCAAAGCACTGACGGCGGAACATCTTGGAGCACTGAAACCCTAACCTCTCCATACGGCGTCTGGGGCGATCCGGTGCTCCATGCCGATCGTTCGGGCCGCATATATTTCTTCCACCTCAGCGACCCTGAAGGCACGAATTGGCGTAGCGACCAAATCCTCGACCGCATGGTTTGTCAAACCAAGGAGGGCCCCGATGGCACCTTCAACGATGGAAGCTTCACCGCGATCAATGGCAAGAAACACGACAAAGAATGGGTAGCCGAACACCCTTTAAAGGGCACTATAGGGTTGAGTTGGACACAATTCGATGCTTACGGCACCGACAACCCAGAATGTAAAAGCACCATCCTGTTCTCGCAAAGCTACAATCAAGGTGAATCCTGGACCACTCCCGTAATCATCACAGACAGAACTGGAGATTGCATCGATGATGATGGCACTGCTGAGGGTGCTGTACCAGCCTATGGTATCAAAAACGCCATTTACGTTGGATGGGCACTACGCGACTCCCTTTACGTGAGCAGAAGTCTCGACGGAAAAATTTGGCAAGATGTCCTGGTTAGTGCGCAATTGGCGGGTTGGTCACAGAGCTACGAAGGCTTCTCTCGATGCAACGGCATGCCCATTACTGTCGTGGACCACTGTCCTTCAAGCCCATATTTCGGGCGGATCTATCTCTGTTGGGGCGATCAAGATTACTCTAGGGGCGGCGAGGTTTATTTCTCATTTAGCGATGATGCTGGAGCCAATTGGTCCCTAAAACAATCCATCAGCCCTGAAGGAGGCCAAAGTGACCAATTTCTCCCCTGGCTCACCGTAGACCCCACCACTGGCTATCTCTATGCCGTGTACTACGACCGAAGAGGCCTGGAAGATGCAGCTACCAACACCTACCTCGCCATATCACATGACGGCGGAGCTACTTGGACTGAGCAACAAATCAACGACGCCCCGTTCACCCCAAATGATATGGTCTTTATGGGCGACTACAACCACATCTCTGCCTACAACGGCGTTATTCGCCCCATTTGGACAGAACTAAGCCATGGCAAGAAAAGCGTGTGGACCTACCTATTCAATGAAGCGAAATAACTATGAATCTACTGATTGTCAGCACATCGACTGTTTATGGAAAACCTTATTTGAGCTACCTCGAAGCGGAATGTAAAGACTTCTTTGCTTCAGCCAAGAAAATCCTCTTCATCCCTTTTGCAAGACCTGGAGGCATGACCCACGATGCGTATACCGCTCGCGCCAAAGAGGTCTTTGACGCCTGGGGGTTTGAGATGCGCGGGGCACACGAATTTGAAACAGCAGAGGAAGGAACGAATTGGGCCGATGGTTTTTTCACCGGCGGAGGTAACACCTTTGTCCTTTGTGATACGATTCGTAATACCGGTTATTTCGAAACTATCGATGCCGCGGTCCGTAAAGGCAAACCCTATATGGGCACCTCAGCCGGTTGCAACCTCACCGGTATTAGCATTTGCACCACTAACGACATGCCAATCGTATACCCACCAAGCTTCGATGCGTTCGGCTGGGTTCCTTTCAACATCAATCCGCATTACCTTGATCCCGTTGAAGGCAGCACGCACATGGGAGAAACCCGCGAGATGCGTATTAAAGAATTTCACCACTTCAATAACCAACCTGTGATAGGCTTACGTGAAGGATCTTGGATCCGAGTTCACGGCGATCAAATTGAGCTCAAGGGGGAAAACACGGCACGTATGTTCAGTTTAAATTGCATAAATGAGATATCGGAAATAAGAATAGATGATTTTTAAAAACTATATTTATATTCGAATTATTCTCAAAATCTAAATCGGAAGAAATCAATATTATAAAAGCATGAAACATCTATACACTCTATGCTCATTTTTAGTCTTTACCATTGCGATTCAAGCTCAAAATAAAAATTGGAGCATATACACATCCGTTGAAGAAGGAATTCATGTATCTGATATTAAACCCTCCTACAACTACTTCAATTTAAGTGTGCCTGCAGGAAATGCTGGAATGAGACTTGGGGCGTTCTATACCTATAATAATAATATCAGTGCAGAAGTAACTCTCGGTGTTATAGGAATAAGTTCTCCAGGCACTTTTTCATCGGGTTTGATTCCTATCGAAGTAATTGGACATTATAATGTTCTACCTGAAATTCCTGTGGATTGGTTTTCAAAATTCAATATAGATTTAGGCGTTGGATCAGCACTAGCCGAATCTAATCCAGGTAATTATGGTTTTAGCGAACACATGGTTGTTGGAGCTACCGCAGAGCTTGGTGACTTACTACCATTTGGGACTTTAATGATGGGAACTAGATACAGCATGTTTATTGATGATTTTATAGATGGTAACGCTGTGAGTAGCTCGGGAAATGACAAAATTCTTCGTTTTTTTACCGGTTTAAGAATTGATTTAGGAAATACAAAAAATTCAGCTGAACTTTCTGAGGCAAAAGCCAAAATAAATAGGTTAGAACCTGATTTGAAGGCGGCAACATTGGCTTACGATGATCTTTCTGCTCAAAAAGAGGGAGCGACATCTAGCCTAGAGGCAGAGAATACTGAGCTAAAGCAAAAATTGAAATCTTTAGAAAATAGTGCCCCCACTTCAACTATTGAAACTACTCGAATGGTGCCTGAATTCAATGGTTATCATGTTGTCATTGGCTCGTTCCCAAATGAATCGATGGCGAATGAATACTTAAATAACCTGGATAGAGAAGATTTAAAAGTAGTATTTGTGGAAAGTATTCCGACATATAGAGTAGTCCTTAGTGAGCACGAGCATTTAAGAGAAGCATTACTCGCACTGGAAAATGCGATGGTAATTACGCCGAATGCTTGGATCGCGGTGTATTAAGCATCCATAAAATCAAGAAAACCCGCCTTCGTGGCGGGGTTTTTTTTCCCTAATAAA
>DMQR01000044.1 GCA_003455605.1 Cryomorphaceae bacterium
TAGACGGTGTCCCACGCCTAGGCGTTCAAGGAGTTCTTTAGCGCGGGACTCTACCTGCTCGTTTTTCTGCTTCGCAAGCCAGCTTGGGACCATGACATTGTCTAATGCATTGAGTTCCGGTAAGAGGTTGTGAAACTGAAAGACCAAACCCACGCGTTGATTGCGCCATTGGTTGCGGTCGGTTTTGGACAAGGTGCTAATTTCCGTGCCTTCGAAAGTGTCACTGCCTTCGGAGCATTGGTCCAATCCTGCGATGAGGTGTAAGAGTGTACTCTTTCCGGCACCGGAGGCCCCAGAAATGGTGATAAAATCACCTTTCGAAATGGACGCGGTAATGCCTTTCAGCACGTGCGTTTGTCCGAAGCTCTTGTGTATATTCTCTAGGATAATCATCTGCGATGCAAGGTAGTGGATTTGCGCATTTGCGCATAATCTAAGAAATAGACAATGCGAAGGCTGATGAGTTGGTCTGCCGGTAGGTCCGTGAGGCTTTGCATATTTTGAATGTATCCAAGGGCTGTGGCATCATCAGAATTGGCAATTGAGGTTCGGTACAGGAGGTTTATTTCGCGGCCTGGTGCGAACCACAATACATACTTCAAATCGATGTTGTAGAAGTTGATACGCAAATTGGGATCTGTGTAATCAGAAGAAGGGGATAGGGAGCCGTCTTCGTTCAGGTGGTAAGTGGCCTCGTTTTCGATGCGGTTCCAGCTGTGGCGCAAGTCGAGACTCAGATAAGAATTCGGCCCAAATAGATACTGGCCCTTGAGTGTTTGTTCAACATTTCGGCGATGTCTAAGTGCCATTCCAATGCTATCTGTGCTTATTGTTTGTGCCCAGCCAATATTATGGTGTGTTCCGGCTTCTACTTCGAAGCGAAGGTTTAATTGGTCATTGATGCGTCCAATTAATTCCGCCTCACCATAGTGTCCGCGCGCACCCCAATCAGCCCATCGCCATTGACCCCCGCGCAATTCGTAGGCGAGGGGTTTTCGGAAATCTGTGCTCAACCAAGCGTTGTGCCAAAAGGAAGCGGGATTGACACGATATCGTCCCCACACCCTTGGGTCGAAGTAATCAAATTCCTTCGGACGTACTTCTAGATTGTAACCATAAGCTAAGAATGATTTAGTCAAGCCAAAGAATCGATATTCTCCATGAATGCGTTCGAAGGTCGATGGAGTGTGTAAACGATTGTATTGTAAGCGTAATTCATGGCTGCATTTGAGGTATCTATTATTCGGCTCCAATATTTGATAGCTGAATCCTATGCTTTGGTGAACTTTATTACCGCGCCGCTGAAAGCCTAAGTCATTCGGATCAAACGATGGGCTGATGAGTTCCATCTGATGGTCCCAACGCCACGCCCCGGCCTGCTTGCCTGTCTCCCAATACAAGGCGTTTCCTGAATAATTATCGTCTGTGTCGTAAACCATAGAACGTCCCATAGCCCCATTGAAATAATAGCGGTTCTTGTAAAAATTCAAATTAGCTGTAAGGGCAGTTACGTTGGCATCACGGGCACTTCCTTCTTGATTAAATCTAGTCGTATTCGTATTAATCATGCCTACCGAGCTATTGCCTTTGAAGCGCTGATCGACGGCGAGGACATTGTAGTTGGTGAGCGGCTCGGTGAGGACTTTTACTGCATTACCCATGCTATCCGTACCACTGAGGTAGTTGGCCCCTGTAATGGCGTTAAGGAATCCCATACTTAGGTTGTTATCCGTCGTGCCAGTGAGTTTAGTGGCATTGAGCATACGCGTAAAACTCTGTGTGGTATTGCTCAGGTCTCCGAGGTTTGCATTGGTGAAGTTTTTGGGATTACCGCCGATGCGTCGGCTGTAGAAAAGATCTGCTTTATTAAAGAGGTTAATACCTTCGGTAAAGAATTGGCGGTTCTCGTCGAACTGTTGCTCGAAGGCTTCAAAATTCACGAATTGCTCGTCGAAGGCGACTTGTGAAAAGTCCGGGAGTAAGGTCATGTCGAGGGTGAAACTTTTGTTGAGGCCTATTTTAATATCGGCTCCGGCAGCTCCTGTGGACCTACCTTGCCCATCACCATTTTGAAGGTAGGAACCCGTTACGTTTGGGCGTAAGCTGATGCGAAGGGGCGGATTAATCACATTGATTCCGGTGAGCAGTCCACTTTGCAAGCTCTCATTGTCAAAGTTGCGATCGATAGGGTTCCAACTGTACATGGTGCGGTCGCTTCGTATGCTTCGCTTTATGTTGAATCCCCAAGCAGTTGTTTCTGCACTGGCACCGCCCTGTGGAATGCGGAGTACTTGGTATGGGATGTACATTTCGAAAGACCATCGGTGAGCCTCTTTTACTACAGCACTCCACCAAACTGCATTCCAACTGCCATCTTCATTGTTGCTACTCGTGGCTCGTGAATCTCCTTGAACACCCGCAGCACTGAGGTAGAAGTTGAAGTCGTTCGCCCCATCATTAAATGGATTGAGGATAATGTGAATCCAATCTGTATTTGCATTGATGCGGTCCCGCGGCGTCAATTGGGCGAGGATCGTGGCGCGATTGTCTTGAAAAGTACCCGCAAAATAAATGCCCTGCTGGGTATAGAAAATACGTACGTCACTCCGTATGCCTTCGGGCGCTGGCATGGCTTC
>DMQR01000086.1 GCA_003455605.1 Cryomorphaceae bacterium
CTTCTTCTGTATCATCTGGTCAAACGGCCATTTGTACGGATAATACAAATACCGTCAATTGGCCTGTGGGAACTTTCGAGGTATATGCTTGGACTGATAAAAGTGGTGATAACAGTACTTGGAACGATAGCATATTTACGAAATCTGCTGGCTGGCCTGAATTATACATACAAACTGGATTCGCAGATGATTTTGAATCATGTAACAGCGGCGATTCTTCTGGATTCTTTGTGGCAGGTGATTTGAACCTATGGGAAGTAGACGGAATTAATGCCTTAAACAGTAATAACGGATACGCATCTCGACCAAATCAAAATACCCCCGGTAATTTAGATGAGTACCTCTATTTCCCTCGCTTTATTGGTTTTGATACCATTGCAGGGGCGGAGCTTAAATTAACTCACGATATAGACCTAGGGACAGGTGATCAAGCTGTTATCGAATGGCAAGGTGGCGGAACGTGGAATAACCTAGGATTCTGGGATCCGCAGAATGTTGTCAGCACCAACTGGTATAATACCGGTACTGCAGGTCTAGGTGATGCTTGGGTAGGAAATATCGGTATGCAAAATTCTTCATGGCCACTAGCAGGATGGAATTTCTCATCAGCTCCATTAATTTTGAGAGCTCGTCTAAAGACGGCCTCTGGTAATAAGGATGGCTGGAACATTGATAAAGTAGAGGTTTATATTCCTCCACAAAACAGCGCCGCTCCTATTGAAGTTACAACAGTGGAGTACTTGCCAGTACCGGACCAAAACAATCACTTAAAAGTTCTTATTAAGAATACAGGCGCAAAAATTTTAGATAGTTGTTTGGTTCAATTCTCCACAGACGGGGGTAATACCTGGTCCAATAATGAACGAGTGGTATTCTCACCACCACTTATTCCTCGTAAATCCGCTTGGTATGAGTTCGATCAAGATTGGATCAATCCAACTAGTGGTGTCCACAATGTTTGTGTACGTACTTCTCGTCCAGATAACAAGCCAGATGCTGATCCTTCAGATGATCAAATCTGTGCCGATATTACAGTACTCGATAAGATAAATATGTCTGTAGACAGTAGTTACTGTAATGACTTTGAAAATCCTTCCCTAGCACCGTGGTTGACACTCAATCCATTCGTGAAAGATGGCTTGACTTCATGGGAAGAGGGTACTCCTGCCATGGCACCATTAGTAGGTGCGTTCTCAGGTAGCAATGCTTGGATGACTGATCTAGACTCAAACTACAAGAAGCGTGATTCTTCTGCCCTATACACTCCAGTATTCGCATTGGATTCAGGGCAAATTTACGCCTATGAGTTCATGCACGCCTTCTCTTCAGAGATTTATCACGATGGGGGTACGGTAGATGTAACCTTTGACGGTGGTATCTCATGGCATACGGTTGGTACGAATCTCTTTGGCGCGACTTGGTTCAATACAAGTTTCGTGACCGCATTGGATATCTATAAACCAGGATGGACCGGTTTGAGCAACGGTTGGCAGCAAGCCAAGATTAATGTACAAGTGGATACTGCACGCAATGCCATCTTCCGGTTTAGATTCGGTTCTGACGAAACCATTAATAAAGCAGGATGGGCCATTGATGACTTCTGTTTCTTCAAGACCGACGAAACTGACAAGATTTACGTTATAGGACAAGAAGAGCTAGAATCTCACATCAGAGTAGGGAACATTCATCCAAACCCAACTACCGGCTATGCACAGTTGCCCGTGAGCTTCCAAAGCCCTGCGGATATAACCATTTCTATTCGCAATACTCTGGGCCAGATAATTGAGACGCGCACCGTACGTGGTAATGAAGGAATTCAAACTTTCACCTTGGATACGCAAAGCTGGGCAAGCGGTATGTACCTCGTAGAAACAGTAACTCCTCTCGGTACAGATACTCAAAGATTGATCGTCGAGTAAAAGGCATCAGAATATAGATATTTTTTTCACCCTCGCAGTGTTTTAGGACCTGTGGGGGTGTTTTTTTGACTAATTCCAGCAGAAAAATTGGCAGAAAAATCGCTTTATATGCGTCAAAGTTTCCGCTAAGACTCTGGTTTTCAGTCAAGGTGTCCCATTTTCGTTTGCCCATTTTTCATTGGCACATGCTTTGACCAAAAAATATCGGAACGCAAACCCTATTGTTATGAACATAGAAAAATTCACAACCAAGAGTCAGAGCATTATTGCAAAAGCTCAATTCTTAGCTACTGACAAACAACATACACAGGTGGAATCTATTCACCTATTATTGGCTTTACACAAAGAAGACCAAAGCATGCTACCTTTTGTGGCACAGCAGGGCGAGATACAATTGGAAAGATTGCGTACTGCTCTCGAAGCCGCTTATGAAGGCCTACCCACCTCTTCTAGCGCTGCAGAAACCTACATGGGTAGAGATGCTGCCTATGTGCTGCAAAAGGCCGTTCAAAAGGCCGAGGGTATGAAGGATGATTTTGTAACCACCGAACACCTCCTGCTCGCCTTGCTCGAAGACAAGGGCGGCGCCGGTAAAATGTTGAATGACGCCGGGTTCACTACTAAACTCGTTGAAAGTGCAATCGACAGTCTGCGTAAAGGGCGCCATGCCAATAGCTCAGGCGCCGAGAACACCTACAACAGCTTGGATAAATACGCCAAGAACCTCAACAAGATGGCGGAGGAAGGAAAGCTCGACCCGGTCATAGGTCGTGGCGATGAGATTCGTCGAGTACTCCAAATTCTTTCTCGACGTACCAAGAACAATCCTATCCTCGTTGGAGAACCCGGTGTAGGGAAAACGGCCATCGCCGAAGGCTTGGCCCAACGCATTCTCAGTGGCGATGCGCCTGAAAACCTCAAAGACAAAACCGTGTATAGTCTGGATATGGGGGCTTTGATTGCTGGGGCGAAGTACAAAGGAGAATTCGAGGAGCGCTTGAAAGCCGTGGTCAAGGAAGTTACCAGCAGCGATGGCAACATCTTACTATTCATCGACGAGATACACACCTTAGTAGGTGCGGGCAAGAGCGAAGGTGCGATGGATGCGGCTAATATCCTCAAGCCGGCATTAGCACGTGGCGAGCTTAGAGCCATCGGTGCCACTACCCTAGACGAATTTCAAAAGTATTTTGAAAAGGATAAGGCTTTAGAGCGACGCTTCCAAAAGGTCATGGTGGAAGAGCCGGATCAGGAAAGCAGTATCAGCATCTTACGCGGGATCAAAGAGAAATACGAAACCCACCACAAGGTCCGGATTAAGGATGAAGCGGTGATCAGTGCGGTGGAATTGAGCTCTCGTTATATCAGCGATAGATTCCTCCCGGATAAGGCAATCGATTTGATGGACGAGGCGGCTTCAAAGATTCGGATGGAGATTAACTCTAAGCCAGAGGAATTGGACATTATAGACCGTAAAATCCTTCAACTTGAAATCGAGCAAGAAGGCATTAAGCGGGAGGACGATAAAAAGAAATTGGCGGTTATTAAATCTGAGCTCAGCGAACTATATGATGAACGCGATGCCCTCAGTGCCGTTTGGGAACGCGAGAAAAACAGTGCGGAGCGCATTCAAGAAATTAAAGAACGCTTGGAGCAGTATAAGCTCGAAGCCGAGCGTGAGGAGCGCGCCGGCAACTATGGCCGGGTAGCTGAAATTCGCTATGGATTGATACAAGAAGCAGAAAAAGAACTGAATCAAGCCGAAGAAGATCTCGAAAACAGCGAACGCACCATGATCAAAGAAGAGGTTACCGCTGAAGATATTGCAGAAGTCGTTAGCCGCTGGACCGGTATTCCCGTTCAGAAGATGTTGGAAAGCGAGCGTATGAAACTGCTAAGTATGGAAGAAGAGCTCCACAAGCGCGTGGTTGGGCAGGAAGCATCCATTGGCGCCGTGAGCGACGCGATACGCCGTTCTCGAGCTGGTTTAGGCGATTCTAATAAGCCTATTGGGAGCTTCCTATTCCTTGGAACAACTGGAGTGGGAAAAACTGAGCTGGCCAAGGCCCTCGCGGCCTACCTCTTCAATGACGAGCAGGCGATGACGCGTATCGACATGAGTGAATACCAAGAGAAGAATAGCGTGAGCAGATTGGTAGGCGCGCCTCCAGGATATGTTGGATACGATGAGGGCGGGCAATTAACCGAGGCCGTTCGCCGCATGCCCTACAGCGTTATTCTCTTGGACGAGATTGAAAAGGCGCATCCCGACACGTTCAACATTCTCTTGCAGGTGCTCGATGATGGTCGCCTAACTGATAATAAAGGCCGCACGGTGAACTTCACTAACGCCCTAGTAATCATGACGAGCAACATTGGTTCTCACCTGATTAACGAAGCGATCGATCAATACGACGGCGAGGAGTACGCTACCTTGATGAACAGATTAAAACCTGAGCTCATTGGACTTCTACAGAAGGTGGTACGCCCAGAATTCATCAACCGCATCGATGAAATCAGCGTATTCAGCCCGCTCGACAGAAGCGAGATGAGTAAGATTGTGGGCTTGCAACTAAATGCGGTAAAGCGACGCTTGAATGAGCAAAACATCACCTTAGAGGCCAGTCCAGAAGCCATCGCCCACCTCAGCGAGGCTGGGTGGGATCCACAATACGGCGCGCGACCGGTGAAACGAGCCATTCAAAACGAAGTGCTCAATGCACTGAGCAAAAAAATCATTGCAGGCAAGGTACATGCCGACGATGTGATTCTGTTGGATGCCTTTGAAGGGGAGCTGGTTTTCAGAAACGTGGACCTGACCATCTCGTAGAAGCAGACAACCCGAATTAAAAAACCGCGGCCCTTGGCCGCGGTTTTTTAATTCGGGTT
>DMQR01000055.1 GCA_003455605.1 Cryomorphaceae bacterium
TACACCATCTTATTTGACGGTAACGCGCGCGGAGTGTCCGTAAGCGGGAAAAATATTGCACAAAAAAGGCGCCCTACGAACGCCCTTTTTATTGGTGCGGAAAAATTTTACTTCCCAGTGAATTTCCTAGCGATTTGAATCACAAGGCTCACGATGTAGATAAGCAAACCATAAACCGAAGTGATACTCGATACCTTTAGACCGCCAGCAAGGACAGCTTGGCTGACGCCGCCCATCTGCTCGATACCTTCGAAGGCTCCGAAAAGACCTAGTAATTGACCCATAAAGCCAACCGCAAGGGCCAAAAGTCCCAATTCCTTTACGTAGCGATTGCGCACAGCGCCATAAATCATCAACAAAAGAATTAAAGTAAGGATGCCCATAAACAGCGGGCCACCTATAATGAAGTAATCTAACATAATCTTGTGATTTTCGAGTTACCTATAAGGTAACTCCAAAATTGGATCAAAAAAACCCGGCACAAGGCCGGGTTTATATAATGTTTGAAAAAACCTTAGTTCAATCCTTCCTCGATCAACTTGTTGAATTCGTCCAACTTTGGTAATACAACGATGCGAGTACGACGATTCGCAGCGCGACCTTCACGAGTTTCGTTAGTTGCCACTGGAACGTACTCACCACGACCTGCCGCAGTCATACGCTCTGGAGCGATTTCAAAGTCGTTCTGCAATACGCGAACGATGTTAGTCGCACGAAGAGCACTAAGTTCCCAATTGTCGCTAATGCATTCTGTAGCGATTGGGTCAGTATCAGTGTGACCTTCTACCAAGATTTCCAAGGTTGATTTGGCTTTCATGATTTTAGCCACTTTACCAAGAACTGCTTTCGCATCCTTGCTAACGTAAGCCGAACCTGGACGGAACATCAACTTGTCGCTCAAGTTTACGTAAACCACACCTTTCTCAACGCTAATCTGAACATCTTCGTCGTTCAAATCACCCAACGCACCTTTCAATGAACTTACCAGGGCGAACGTCACGCTGTCTTTACGATTTACAGCATCTTGCAAACGAGTAATCGTTAAATCCTTCTCGTTGATGCTTTCCAATGTTTTTTCCATATTCTCGGCATTGGTAGCGCTCATTGCAGTCAAATCACCCACTTGTTTTGCCAAGTTGTTTTTATCTGCTTTTAGTTCTGCCAACTGTTGTGCTTGAGCATTCCGTTGCGCAGTCATAGCAGCTAACTCCATTTTAGTATTGCTCAACTTATCAGAAGTAGCATTCTGTAATTCTTCAAGCTCAACGTATTTCTGCTTACTTACACAGCTGGTCAACGTGAACGCAGCTGCAAAAGCCATTACAAGTACCTTTTTCATTTTGAATCCTTTGTATTTAAGCACAAAAATAAGAACATTTATGACCTTTCAAGGGGTATATCTATAGTTTTCATCAACTTCCACCCCTTACAACACTAAAACACGAGAAAAATTTATCCTTAACTCAAAATGTTACTGGTTGTCGCATTAGTTACAAACTTCAAAAAAACATCTTCAAACGCTGAACCTTGAGTTGCTCATGAGCAAGGTAATTAAGTCAAGGTGGCGAATCAAGCCAAAAATAAGATTACAAGAAATTTACAGCTATAAAAACAAAAAAGTATTGAATGAAGTTTCGTCAAAAAGGGACCTTCATTATGTCGTTTTTATCCCCCGTAATAAGAAATCCTGATCACTTTCCTACCACGGCTGTCTGTGTATAGAAAGATGTAGAAATCTTGTAAGTAATCGTTAGGGTCAACCACGCGAATTTCCGAATCTATTCCTACTGGTATACTTGTAATTGGGGCCAAACCATTTACGGTGCTTTCAATGCAGCTAAGGTTCATATGGTAATCAAACATTGATGCAAATTCAAGAATAACCTTACGATAGTCCTCAACCTCCCGTTCTGTGACCAAAAGAGCATTCCATCCAAAGTGATGGCAAGCAACTTGTTCTACACAAATCGAATCACCGTTTTCCATGTGCAGCGAACCTCCTGCTCTATAGCTATCACATGAAAATGAATACGAAACTGCCCCGGGAACAGTAGAAAGATATAATTCTGAAAAGTCGTACTCTATACTACATTCTGGGTCGTAATCACATGAATCGCTGGCGGGGATAGAAAGAGGCCCCGTCCGACCGTTTAAAGGAGAAACTAGCAAGAAAAATGAAAAAACAATGGCGACCTTATTCATGACTTTTATGGATTTCAATTAAATATACCAATTAATTATGGGAGACTCTTATTTCACTTTTCCAGCTAGATAGTCGTCTAAAAAGGTGCGCATATTTGTTTCAATGTCTAAGTTCTTAGCAATAATAATTTTATCTGCATTCAAGATTAGCTTCTTTGGCGTGGTAGGTATGTAGTAATACCACAAGAAGTTAGGACGTTCGAAATCACTTTCATAGCCATTGATCCAAGTGAGTTCATTTTCAGCAATGTACTTATTCCAAGATGTGAATTCGTTTTCCAAAGTAATAGCGACCACTTCTAACCCTCTGTCCTTGTATTCTTCGTAGAGTTTTTTCAGACGAGGCGTTTCTTTCTTGCAATGCCCACAAGTACTATCCCAGAAGTATAGTATGGTGATAGGGCTTTGGACATCTGTTAATTTGATACGTCCGCGGTCTTTGGTATCAAATGCAAAATCTCTTGCAGGATTTCCTATCAGTTCAGTACTCAATCCCTCAGATTTCTCTTTGATTTTTGCCAAATCATCCTTCTCCATCCAATCTGCAAAACCAGAATTATAAAAGGTTTGGGCTAGCCATACGAATACTTTGTCCTCCCCCATGTAATTTGAAGTCTCATAGTGATAAGTAGCAGTACTTACCAGTACTTTGCGAACCTGATTATCCATTGGAGAATTCAATAGCTTATTTAATTGCTTAATGACCGTATCTGGATCGTGCCCCAAAACTTGCTCAAAATAGATCTCCCTATTCTTCTCAAAAAACGGATTGATGATAGTACTCTTAGATCTGAGGTTCGTATAATCCCAAAAATGACTTCGTAACCAATACACATTGGTATCTGAATTCAAGGGCAAAATCTGTGGCAACAAAAATTCTCGAAGTCCATCATCCTTAATGGAGAGGAGGTAATTTCGGATTTGATCTTCATTTGGGCCCGATTTCAACAAACCCTTAAACCCGCTAAATTCCTCAATACCTGGACCAGATAATTCGACGTTTTCCAATGCATTGTAATCCCCCTGTATCTTCAAATCTCCATTGGATATGACCATATCAAAAGTGTGATCTCCATCGATATATACAATGAATATCCCTTGTTCAGGATGCTCCCATGCTGCATTGAAACAGCCATTTTTTACTAGAATCTCCTGCTTAACCGCTAATCCTTTACCACGCACGTATGCGACTTTAATGTTAGAAATGGAATCCGGCATCGAAGTGATACAACCACTAATGTTTTGAGCAGATAATTGGACCGAAAAAAAGGCAATTAGTAGAAGGGTAAATTTCTTCATGAATGTTGGCTTCATCTCTCAAAGATAATTTCAACTCACAACTTATCAATAGGCGTACTCCACTTTCCGTGGGTGCCTTCGAATATTTTAATAAGTTCTTGAGTGATTTGGGTATCTGAGCGGTTGATGAGGGTGCGGCCGTCCACCTCTGTTATGGGGGTTAACTCTCCCATAGAACCTGTACCGAAAGCCTCGTCGGCGGAATACAGTTCGGTCAGCGAGAGGTTGCGCTCCTCCACGGATATGCCGTGTTCTCGGGCCAATTCCAACACCAATGCCCTGGTAATCCCGTGTAAACAAGCATCCGCCTTGGGGGTCAAGAGCTTCCCATTCTTTACCATAAAGATATTCGTTCCGTTCATCTCTGCGATAAATCCTAGGTTATCCAACATCAATGCCGAGTCCACCCTCGCCTGATTTGCTTGAATCTTTGCGAGGATGTTATTAATCAAGTTATTGTGGTGAATTTTCGAGTCCAAGTGCATCGGGCTGTTGCGACGAATGGCCGAAGTGATGATACGGATACCTTTGTCATTGTCGTACACTGGCGGCTTCCATTCGGCCAACACAATGAGCGTACAACCTTTCTGGTTCAGCCGCGGATCCATTCCGGAGGTAATCTTTTCGCCACGGGTCAAGGTCAACCTAATATGGGTATGGTCGCTCATGCCATTGGCTTGGAGCGTGGTCTGAATGGCCTTTTGGATGAAATCCCGCGACGGGACCCCTTCGAAAGCCATCGCAACGGCGCTATCCTCGAGGCGGTCGAGGTGACGATCAAGACAGTACACGCCGTGCTTGTATACGCGCATGCCCTCCCATACGGCATCACCGCCTTGTACAGAGCTATCAAATACACTGACTTTTGCATCTTCGCGGTGCACTAGGCCATCGTCTACCCATACTTGGATATCCTTATTTCTTGAATCGAATTGTTGTAACATATTATTCGAATTGTAATCGTTGTTTGTACAAAGCATCATAAGCCGGCAAAGTAGCTTCCACCACGGCTTCGTGATCCGGGCGCAGCGGTGCTGGCATTGCCTTAGCCGGACCAAAGCCCGTGCTCTTGTGGACGTTGGCGTACCAATGCGGCCACCACGGTCCGTCATAGGCCTTTTGGCCTGGTGTCCAGGAGAGCATTTCCGCGCATGGGAGCAATCCTAAGGCCTCACAAATTAAGGGCATATTTTTCGCTGGATTAGCCAACATTTCATCGGAATCCACGATGATTTTAGGGCGGG
>DMQR01000173.1 GCA_003455605.1 Cryomorphaceae bacterium
TGTATGCACAACCTGCGCAGGTCATTCCGCTCAAGGCCCAATTTACTCGCTCTTTTACCATCCCTCAAAGGTAGGTATTGCGCGCGCTACACGTTATCTTTGAAAGAGAAATTAGCACTGCCCTTATGAACCCACTGATTGATTTTCCTCAGACTGCACACGGCAGTTTGGACTTTGCCGCCATAGCCCCAGCACATTTTATGCCCGCCCTCGATCATTGGATTGCGGTGGCTGAGCAGCGTCAAGAAGCCGTTGTGGCAAATCCGGACGCTCCTACATTCGCCAATACGATAGAGGCACTGGAGTTTTCGACGAACGAGTTGAATATGATCAGCAGCTGCTTTTTCAATTTGAACAGTGCGGAAACCAATAGCGAGATTCAAGAAATCGCGCGCAGCTTCTCACCCAAGCTTACTGCGTTCAGTAGCCAGACCTTGTTGAACGAGCCTTTGTTTTTACGCATCAAGGCGGTAGTGGATTACGCTGTAGAGGGGTTGACCGCGGAGCAAGAACGACTGCTGAAGGAGACCTATGAAGGCTATGTGCGCAATGGGGCCTTGTTGCAAGGCGCGGACCGGGACAGATTAAAGGCGCTGAACAAGCGTTTGAGCACCTTGAGTTTGACTTTTGGGGAGCATGTATTGGCGGAGACACAAGCGTTTGAATACCATACGGAGGATGTGGCGGTACTGGCAGGATTGCCGGAAGATGTGGTGGATGCTGCGGCAGAATTGGCCACTTCAAAAGATAAAACAGGCTACCTCCTTGGCTTAGATATGCCTACCTACATCAGCGTAATGAAATATGCGGAGAACGCAGAGTTGCGCAAGCATTTCTACACGGCGTATGCTTCACGTGGTGCTCAGGCGAACGAACACAATAATGAAGAGGTGATTTGCGAGATCGTCAACCTGCGATTAGAACGTGCCAACTTATTGGGCTTCGAATCTCATGCGGCCTTGACCTTGAGCAAGCGTATGGCTAAAACGCCCGAGACGGTATTTGAGTTTCTCGACCACCTGAAGACAGTGGCAACTCCTGCAGCTCAGAAAGATTTGGCCGAGGTAAGTGATTTTGCGGCAAGTGATGGCGCTGAAATGCCTTTGCAAGCGTGGGACTTTAGCTACTGGGCAGAGAAGTTGAAGAAGGCGACACTGAGCTTAGACGACCAAGCGTTGAAGCCGTACTTCCAACTGGAAAATGTGCTGGACGGCGCATTTGCAGTGGCGGGCAAGCTCTTTGGTTTGACGTTCAAGCCGACGGATACGGTGAGTGTATACCACGAAGATGTGGATGCCTACGAGGTCTTTGATCGCGAGGGTACATTCCTCAGTCTATTCTATGCAGATTTCTTCCCCAGAGACGGAAAGCGCGCGGGTGCTTGGATGACCAGCTACCGTAGCATGTATGCGAAAGGGGGCGCGGAGGTGCGACCGCACATTAGCATCGTCTGTAACTTCACAAAACCTACAGCAACTAAGCCGTCGCTGTTGACCTTCAATGAGGTGACTACATTATTCCATGAATTTGGTCATGCACTGCATGGGATGATGGCCAAGGGTACATATCCTTCATTGACGGGGACGTCGGTGTATTGGGATTTTGTGGAACTGCCTTCTCAGATTATGGAGAATTGGTGCTACCAGCCCGAGGCTTTGGCCTTGTTTGCCAAGCATTATGAAACCGGAGAAATTTTGCCTCAATCCTTCATAGATAAGATCAAAGAAAGCCAAACTTATTTAGAGGGGTATATGACTCTCCGCCAACTCAACTTCGGGTACTTAGACCTGAGCTGGCACGCCCGTACTGAACCCTTCACGGGATCAGTGAGTGAGCACGAAGCGGAAGCCTTAAGGGAAACCTCACTGTTCGAATCGTTGGAAGGCACCTTAGCAAGCACGGCCTTCAGTCATATTTTCCAAGGTGGGTATAGTGCAGGATATTACAGCTATAAGTGGGCTGAGGTGTTGGACGCAGATGCTTTTGAGCGTTTCGAAGAAGAGGGGATTTTCAATGAAACCGTAGCCACTGATTTCGCGGTGGTACTGAGCAGTGGTGGTACGGTGGCGCCGGATGAATTATACAAGAAGTTCCGAGGACGTGAGCCGAAGGTGGATGCGTTGTTGAAGCGCGCGGGAATCGCAGCTTAATCGATACGCCGTACTTTATGCTGGAATCGTAAGTATAAGGTAATGGAAGCTATGACTAACCCTATAGTCAGCCCAATCCAAACTCCAAGCGGTCCCATTTTTTCAGTGATGCCCAGGTAATAACACATCGGTACGGCAATGATCCAATAGGCCACGAAAGCGATAATGGTCGGGATGTTCACATCCTGTACACCTCGTAAGGCTCCCAAGGTGGTAGCCTGCAGTCCATCGGGCAGCTGGAAAATTCCAGCGGCAATCATTAATACGGCAGTATAGTGTAATACCTCAGGATCTGAACTATAGAATTCAGGTAATAGGTGACGCAGGCTGATGAGAAGGATCATGGTCAAGACCATCATGGCCAGAGTGAGGTGGAAAAGACTTTGTCCGGCAATACGCAGCATAGGAATGTCTCGGCGACCTAGTTGATTCCCCACACGAATGGTGGCTGCCGCTCCGAGTCCACTGACCATCATGTAACTGACCGAGGCAATGTTTAAGGCAATTTGATGCGCGGCTTGCTGCACGGGGCCAATCATTCCTACGATCACACCGCTCATGGCGAAGGCTCCGGCTTCAAAAACCAATTGCAATCCACTCGGCACCCCAATAGCGAGAATATCGCGAATGCTACGCCAAGTAATTTCTGTGCTTCTCCAATACGTCCAATACGCGGCGAACTTCTTATGCTTGCGAATGTAGATGGCCATTCCTGCGACCATCAAGAATCGCGTACTAAGGGTAGCTACCGCGGCGCCCGCTAATCCCAATTCTGGGAAGGGTCCCCATCCCGTAATTAATGGGTAATTCAAAACAATATTTAACAAGTTCGCCACCAAGCTCACTCGCATTCCCGCCTTGGTGTCGCTTAAGCCTTCTGCAAACTGCTTAAAGGCAAAGAATGCCATCATCGGAATAATAGAGAGCCCAACTATATGGAGGTAAGGCATTGCTTCAGAAACCACGCGCTCGTCTTGCCCGAGGAGATGAGCGAATTGGGCAAAAATGGCCAAGACACCATATACCAACAATCCCAGTATGGAGTTTAGTACGATTCCGTTTTTGAAATATTTCACTGCTTCAGCCGGGTCGTCTTTGCCGTCCGCGCCAGCAATCAAGGGGGTCAATCCAAAGGCTACGCCGATGGCGAATACCATCGGAATGATCAAGATTGAGACAGCCAAGGAGATAGCTGCGAGTGGAATAGTTCCGAGGAATTTACCGACCATAATAGAGTCGGCGACGGATACGAGGATTTGGCCTAGTTGGCCAACCATTACTGGATAGGCTAATTTCAAACTCACCCCATATTGGGTGCGATATTTTGTCCAGCTATAGGCCACAGCGGCTTACAGGTTGTAGCGCTCGACTTCGCGAGTATAGAAATCTTCGGCTTCTGCGATCAGCCCTTCCAAGGTTTTGGTCAGGTCACCTTCGCTTTCATCCGTGATATCGTCCAACCACTTCACCTCGTCATTCTCTAGGTTTAAAATGAACGCCGGGAATTCGGTATGTACAATAAATACTGCATCCCGAAGGTCTGTGTTGTCAGCTACTAAGAATTTGGGAAATTCCATGGGAATACTTTTATTGCGACAAAAGTACGCTTATTTATGGGCGAACTTCAGCACATCCTCTTGGGAAATTTCCGTACCACCTAAGATGTGCAAACGCTCCATCACATTACGAAACTCACGAATGTTTCCAGTCCAGTCGTAATCCTGCAAGGCCTCAACTGCGCCAGAGGCAATGGATTTTTGAGCTGCGCCATATTCACCAGCCACATTTTTTAGGAAGTGCTCAGCCAATGCCGGGATATCATCCTTTCGGTCGTTCAATCCTGGTACTTCAATAACAATGACACTCAAGCGGTGGTAGAGGTCTTCTCGGAATTTGCCCTCAGCAATTTCCTTGCGTAAATCTTTATTCGTTGCCGCTAAGACACGCACATCTACTTTTATACTGCGATCCCCGCCTACGGGTGTAATTTTGTGCTCTTGCAAGGCTCGCAGCACTTTGGCTTGTGCACTCAAACTCATATCACCTATCTCGTCAAGGAATAAGGTTCCGCTCTGGGCCAGTTCAAATTTACCCTTTCGGTCTTTTTGCGCCCCAGTAAATGCACCTTTCTTATGTCCGAAAAGTTCACTTTCAATGAGCTCAGATGGAATAGCGGCACAGTTGACTTCGATTAGTGGCTGGCCGCTGCGTTCACTCTTTTCATGAATATGGTGTGCGACCAATTCTTTTCCACTACCGTTTGGTCCGGTAATCAGAACACGAGCTTCCGAAGGTGCGATTTTTTCTATGAGCAATCTTAATTCTTCCATACCCGCACTGTCGCCAACCATAGTATATTTCTTCTTCACCTTTTTCTTTAATGTCTTCACCTTTTGCACCAAGCTTTTCTTGTCCAAGGCATTGCGAGTAGAACTCAGTAATCTGTTCAAATCTGGTGGCTTCGGCAAATAATCAAAAGCTCCTTTCTTCAAACAATCCACCGCTGTATTGATGTCCCCGTGCCCACTGATCATGATTACTGGTACTTCTGCATTAATGGCCATCATTCGGTCCAATACTTCAGTGCCGTCCAGGTGAGGCATCTTGATATCGCAAAAGACAATATCCCAGGCCCCATCATTGAAAGCTTCTATGCCAGCTTTGCCATCAGCAGCCTCGTGTACCTCGTACGTCGAATCTTCTTCAAGCAAGATTTTCTTTAATACACGGCGGATACCTTCTTCATCTTCAATGATGAGAATACGACTCATGGGTTATTTGTTTTCAGGGTTCATATGCCAAACCGTACGTTGGGGGAACGGAATGGTGATACCAGATTCACGGAATCTGCGGTCAATTTCAAATCTAATTTCACTTTTTGTAGCCTCAATTATAAAGGGATCTCGAGAATAAAATAAGACTTCAAAGATGATCGAGCTCTCTCCAAAGTCTCGAAGTAGAACAAATGATTCATTATTAGATGTGTTTTTATTCTTTTCAACACATTCAACAAGTACCTTCTTAACTAAGTCCACATCAGCCCCATATTCTACACCAACTTTAATGCTAAACCTCGTCTTAGCATTCTGTAAGGTCAAATTTGTTACCGCCTCATTTGTTATTCGATGGTTGGGCATAATGATAAGAATGTCGTCCCTGCTTCGAATTGTTGTCGTTCTTAAACCTATTGATTCGACTTTTCCAATTTCTTCTCCAATTCTAATAATGTCTCCTGCAGAAATTGTTCTTTCCATCAGAATTATTATACCCGAACTTAAATCTTTAAATGCATCTTGAAGTCCAAGACCAATACCAACAAACAAAGCAGTTTCTGCCGCAAGAATTGTTGTCACCTCTACTCCCAAGGTTTCCAATCCCATCACAATAATTACAGTGTAAACTACATACTTGGTTATTTGAAAAATTGTGTATCTGCGACCATCATCAAAGGCTGGACCCAGTCGAAAGTTGTAAAGCCATCTTTTGATAAACCAAATAATTATCCTTGCAACTAGAAAAAGTAGGATAACCTCAACTATTCCCTGAATTGATAGCTTAACGATTGCATTATCCCAAATCCGATAATCCAGAATTGTATCAATGAAATTCTTGATTTTGTCTAATGTTTGAGCCATTTATAAAGTTCTTTCCAAGTTATTTTTTTTCCATACATGAGGATGCCTACTCGGTAAATCTTGCCAGCTAATGCCACCATGGCAAAGAATGTGCCTATTAAGATACCACCACTTACAAACACTTGCCAAATAGGAATGCCAAATGGCAAGCGAATCATCATCGAAATCGGCGCTGTAAATGGAATCATACTCATCCAGAAGGCTAGAGGTCCATTGGGGTCTTGTATGACATTCGCTGCGGTTACTAGGGCAATGAGCATGGGCACGGTCACCGGCAACATGAATTGCTGGCTGTCGGCTTCTTGGTCTATAGCAGATCCTAGCGCTGCAAACATGGCACTGTAGAGGAAGTACCCGGCAAAGAAGTAAAAGATAAAGCCACCTATGATTAATGGGAAATTGATGGAACGCAACTGGGCGATAA
This sequence comes from Cryomorphaceae bacterium, assembly GCA_003455605.1. Classification (GTDB taxonomy): domain Bacteria; phylum Bacteroidota; class Bacteroidia; order Flavobacteriales; family Schleiferiaceae; genus UBA10364. The sequence goes on from DMQR01000173.1 coordinate 6,210, forward strand.
TCTCAAACCCTTGGATGCTTGCTGACTCAGCAGCACTTGGCCTTAGAGCGGCTTGTTCCACTAACATTTCTGGGAAGATAAGGGTAGTAGTGGCCAAATAAATTCCGCCGCTGAGGACGACCCAAATGATGAATTGGACAACACCCACAGCGCCAATACCTAGAATCTTACCCATCATCAACTGGAACGGTCGGACGCTGGAAATAATGACCTCGACAATACGACTGCTCTTCTCTTCAATGACGCCACGCATTACCATTACGGAGTAGAAGAAGATGAAGAAATAAATGAACATGCCGGCAATATATCCAAGGCCCATCTTCAGTCCGGTAGCGCTCTGCTGTTCCTCTTCGCCTTCCTCACTGACGGTATAGCTCTGGATGTTTACCTTTGTAGCACTTTGTGCCACAACTTCAGGATCTACTCCATTGCGCAGAAGCTTTTGCTTGTTTAATCGGTCCTCTAAAATCCCATCAAGGAATTGCACCATGTTGATACTCGGGTCCTCCTTTCCAAAAAGTAGGATATTATTCTTAATGAAATCTGGATCCCAACTCTCGCCTGAAGGAATATACAAAAGAGCATCATAGGCCGATTCCGAAAAGAAGTCCTTAGCCATCCCCAAATCATTTTCTCTCGGGTCTAAATACTCCAAATGGTATTCTCCACGGCCTTCTTCCGGAATGATTAGAGTTGCCTCATCGAGCACAATAATGTTCTTATCGTCTTCCGGCATGGAGGCCAAAATCCCTGGTACAATTAATAGGGCGGCAAAGACCAAGGGCCCCAAAATTGTAACCAGTAGAAAGGTCTTCTTCCGAACACGCGATAGAAACTCACGCTGAATAATAAGTAGAATAGGGTTATTCATTTGGGACCAATTTTGGGCCGTTCTCGACAATTTCAATAAAAATATCTTGTACACTTGGTAACACTTCTTCAAAAGCCACCAACCTACCCCTTGCAGCCAGTTCGCCGATCATAGTCCCTGGGTAGTCCTTGAACTTCACCATGTAGCTGTGGCCCATGTGGTGCTTTCTCTCTTGCAGCACCGTTCCTTCCCCCCAATGCTCAACAGTCTTCTTTACGAGAAACGAGTACGTGCCGTTTTGGTAGCGCTTACGAATATCCAACAGCGGACCTTCGACCATCACCTGACCATTGTTGATTAGCCCTATGTGGTCACAAATCTCCTCCACGCTTTCCATTCGGTGGGTAGAGAAAATAACGGTCGCACCTTCCTTGCTTAATCGAAGGATTTCGCGCTTTATTAAATTCGTATTAATAGGATCGAATCCGGTAAAAGGTTCGTCAAAAATCAATAATTCCGGTTCGTGTAATACAGTAGTCACGAATTGTACCTTCTGCGCCATCCCCTTGCTGAGGTCTTCGACTTTCTTCTCCCAGAAATCTACCATCTCCAATCGCTCGAACCATTTCTTCGCGCGCAACTTAGCCTCAGTCGTCCTCAGACCTTTTAATCGCGCCAAATACAATACCTGCTCACCGACCTTCATCTTCTTGTACAGTCCTCGCTCCTCTGGCAAATAACCGAT
>DMQR01000174.1:0-199 GCA_003455605.1 Cryomorphaceae bacterium
TTGAGACTTTGTTTGGTGGCACTTAATGCGATTTTACCAAGGCGTTCCGTTTTTAAAGTACGACGTTCGCTGCGCTCACAAATGATAGGGATGATTCGACTGATTCCAATTTCAACGGACTTTTCAACGAATGCTTCAATACGGTCCATACTCTTGGTGGGAGCAATGGCTATCGTTAAATCATAAGAAACTTTACCGA
>DMQR01000174.1:492-3075 GCA_003455605.1 Cryomorphaceae bacterium
TTTTTAAATTTTCTTTTATTTTAAATCATAAGAAACTTTACCGAATTCACGTTCTACCTCAGTAAATGAACCGTAAACCTTTGACTTTGAAATAAAAGAGATTTCACCCTCATAAAGAGCTCCATCCCCAGTAATAAAGTATATACGGTCTCCCACAGACTTTCGAAGGACCTTCACACAATGCTTAACTTCCCCAGTATCTAGATGAAATTCTGTTTCTTCGATATGTCCGTAAAAGAGCTGCATTAAAACATAAGTTTAGCTTGTGCTCCGGTGCTCAAGGGTGCATTTTCACCCGCTAAATAGTTGTAATATCCTGCAATACCAATCATGGCCGCATTGTCGGTCGTGTATTGAAAAGGGGGCACGAAAACAGATAACTTGTGCTTTGCTCCCCATAATTTTAATTCTTTGCGAAGAGCACTGTTTGCACTCACCCCGCCTGCAATTGCAAAGTTCTGAATTCCAGTGTCTTTAGCAGCTTTTTTAACCTTTCTCATGAGCGCGTCAATCAATGCCTTTTGGTAGCTAGCACAGATATCATTAAGGTGTTCAGCAACAAAATTAGGATGATCCTTCACCTTTTGTTGCAGGGTATATAGGAAACTTGTTTTCAACCCTGAAAAGCTGAAATCATATTCTGGTAAATTTGGCTTTGCAAAGGTTAGGAATGTAGCATTGCCCTCAGCGGCAAGCTTATCAATCATAGGACCACCAGGATAAGTAAGCCCGAGGATTTTGGCAGCCTTATCAAACGCTTCACCTACAGCATCATCAATAGTTTCCCCTAAAACAGTCATCTGCTTAGGTCCATCTACCTTGACCAGCTGGGTATGCCCTCCGCTGACCGTGAGACAAATAAAAGGGAAGGTAATGGGTTCTTCGTGAGCACCTTCAATGAGGTGTGCTAAAATGTGGGCGTGCATGTGATGCACTGGTATGAGCGGAATGTCGAGCGCTAAACATAAACTCTTAGCAAATGACGTCCCTACGAGCAACGATCCCATGAGTCCAGGGCCGTTGGTAAAAGCGATGGCGTCTAATTCCTGGGGCCTGATATTTGCTACCTTTAACGCACGATTTACCGTGGGTACAATATTCTGCTGATGCGCTCTGGAGGCCAATTCTGGCACAACACCGCCGTATTCCTTATGTACTTTTTGAGAAGCAACAATGTTGGACAGTAAGCCGTTACCATGCAATACAGCAGCACTTGTGTCGTCACAAGAACTTTCAATAGCTAGGATATAAGGTTGTCGCTTCATGAATGCCCCAAAAATACATCAAAGTACCGCCATGATAACCACTCGGAGATTGGGAATTAGTCTAGCGTTGCTCTTGAGAGTTGGGTGTCTGACCATTTTACTCGTCCTACATTCGAAATCTTTGGTGTGAGCAAGGATTTCATAGACGGCCGCTTGCACATGAATTCTTCCTTCGATGTACCTATTGCCTCAGACGGTTCTCCTACGCTATTGCTGGGCGATACACGGATAGAATATTAGTTGACAAAAGATGGTCGTACGGTGCTTCGAGCGTTCAACAGAAGCAATAGAAACGATCCACTACTTCAAAATACCGGTCCCCATACCCAAGGGGTCGGGATTCAGTTCCGAAAAGACTTCGACGGAAAGTAATCTACTTCTCGAGAGATTCGATCAACGCTACCGCAGCGGCTAAATCCTCTACGTGGTGATTTGGTGTTACCTCACTTGGTTTTAGACCATGCCCGGTTTTTACACGAATGGTCGTTACACCTGCATTTTGCCCGGCCTCAATATCTCTAGGGCTATCTCCAATAAGGTAACTCTTGGATAGATCAATATTAAAACGCTGTGCAGCATCCAAGAGCATGCCTGGTTTGGGTTTGCGGCAATGACAATCAAATTTTAGTTCGGGTACTTCCTCGGGAAAACCACCGTGTGGATGGTGTGGACAATAGTAGATGGCTTCAACGAAGGCGCCTTGATGGCCCAATTCTGTTTCCATCTTCTTATGAATCTCATCCAAATCTGTAACCGAACACATACCACGGGCCAAAACACTTTGATTCGTCACCACAACGGCTAGAAAGCCCATCTTATTGATCTTGCGAATACTCTCGCCAGCATAGGGGTAGAGTTCAAAATCTTCCGCCCTGTGAATTAAATCCGTATCGATATTAATCACACCATCTCGGTCTAGGAAAATACAGCGCTGTGGGTTTTTCAAATTTCGTTGGGCTACCTTACCGGAAGATATGGCCTGCTCGACTTTTGATAATCGGTCCGGAGTCCCCATATCCTTCAAATATTCTGGAGTATTGTAGGCATATACCTTCAGTTCCTTGTACAGCCAAGGGAAAATGTCCTTTCCAAAATCCGCCTTGACACCAGCTTCTAGTTTTGTGAGCACCGATGGATGGAATACATAAGCCGCAGCATTAACCAAATTTCGATAACGCGAGCCCTCAGGATGAGGCTTTGGATAGAATGCAGTAACACGGTCTTGACCGTCAACATCCAATAAATCGCTGTCGTAAGGATGGTCGTTAGGATGCACTACCAAGGTGGCATCTGCCCCTTTATTTTGATGAAAAAGGAC
>DMQR01000161.1 GCA_003455605.1 Cryomorphaceae bacterium
TTGCAACTTTATATCCTTCTGATTTTAAGTTGTAACTCACAAAATCCAGAATATCTGGCTCGTCGTCAACCAACAGAATTTTAATGTTCGAATTGTCCATGATTTCAATTTACCACAAAGATGTAAAACAATCCCTATGAAAATTGGACTTTGGGAAACTTAACGTAAAGCAAATATGGGCCTAACAATGATGTTTTCGAAGTGCCCTTCCATAACCTGAATTTCAACCTGACGAAGAACTTCGGCGAGGACCAACGCTGCCAAGTTGGCTTCTCGGTCAACAACATAATGGACGATACCCGCGATCGAATTTTCCGCAGCTACGGAAGCAAGGAATTTGACTTTAGCACTTGGGCTCCTGGAAGAACCTTTAAATTGAGCTTCCGCTATTCGTTGTAAGCTACAAGACAATACCTAATTTTGAACCGTGCCCTTAGGTGTACGGTTTTTTTATGTCCAATTTCACCCACATAACACCCGCAAATTTCGAAGCCGAAGCGCTCAAGCTTTTTCATTGGCAGCGAAAGCATAATACGGTGTACGGCAAATTTTGCCAATTATTGGGCAGAGATTCCATGGACATCAAACGCATTGACCAAATTCCATTTCTGCCGGTGGAGCTGTTTAAGATGCATCGTGTGGTTTGTGGGAATTGGACCCCGGAAATCACCTTCTCCTCGAGCACAACAACCGGGGGCACACCTTCTCTGCATCACGTCCAGTCTAAAGCACATTATGAAAGTGTCTATGTTCAAGGTTTTGAGCAGCAATACGGGGCCATTAAAGATTGGACCGTGCTGGCCTTGCTGCCCTCCTATTTGGAACGCAGTGGGTCGTCATTATTGATGATGGCGGAGGGAATGATTGAGCGCTCGAGGGATACGCGAAGTGGCTTTTACCTCTACAATCATGGGAAGTTGTTGGAGCGCTTGAGGGAATTGGGCGCTGAGAAAAAGCCAACCCTTTTATTGGGAGTGACTTTTGCCTTGCTTGATTTCGCGGATTTTCTAGGCGATCAATCACTCGATTTTCCGGAGTTGCGTGTGATGGAAACGGGCGGCATGAAGGGGCGCAAAAAGGAAATGATTCGAGCAGAGGTACATGCTTATTTACGAAGTGCTTTTCTCACATCGGCCATTGACAGTGAATATGGGATGACCGAGCTAATGAGCCAAGCCTATATGAAAGATTCTGGGGTGTTTGTGGCACCAGATTGGATGCGGGTATACACACGTGATATCGCGGATCCGCTCTCAGCACCTCGGCAAAATGGCTCGCGGGGTGCTTTGAACGTTATTGATTTAGCAAATGTCAATAGCTGCGCATTTTTAGCATTGGCCGATCAAGGTCAAGTCCTTGAAAACGGTACATTTGAAGTCTATGGAAGATTAGACCATAGCGAACTACGCGGGTGTAATTTGATGATTACTTTATGAAATTGAAAATGATTTTAGCCCTTTTAGGGTACACAATATTGGCCCACGGCCAAGTCATTCGTCGCTCCGCCGACTTAGCTAAAGATGAGGGGCTCCTAACCCTTCGTGATAGCGTGCGTATTGCCGCCTATGACAACGGTCCCGGCACATATGAAGTACACCTTCACTGTTGGGTGCATGAAGATTTTGTAAATGTCATTGATAAGCGTGTCATGGCAGAAGCGGCGTTGTTCTCAAAAAAATTAGATACCCTAGGTAAGGTTCGAGATAGCTATCCTTTGGATAGTTTGTGGGAGAGTTCTGCACGACGTAAGTCTAATTATTATGAGGTGGTGCTTTCTGGCACATTAAAAAGTCGCCATTTAGAGCGGCGCAGCTTTCCTACTTACATGCTGGAGCAATTCTTCTCGGAGAAGCGTGTGGGCTCCATCAAAGAGAATTTGGAAAATGAATTAAAAAAAAGTGGTTGGGAAAACAAGTCTTTCGGTGATTACGATGCGTGGGCCTTCCGTGATCACCAAAGAAATCCAGGCAAGCCTGAGCTACAAGCCTTATTTATCTTCCGCGGAAGTATGCCTTATGTTTTGATCAACAAAGGAGCGCTTTTTGAATACCCAAAGCTTAAACTCACGGAGGATAGAGATTACGGGACGTTTTACTTCTTCCAAAGGCCGAACGACCGATTCCTTTCTGAGATTGACAACATTGTCTTGGACTATGTACAATTATAAAAAAGGCGCCCTCCAGGCGCCTTTTTCAAGAGGTAAATTTTTTGCTTAGTCAACGATGGAGATCAGGAAGTAGTTTTTCTTTCCTTTTTGCGCGATGATCAATCCGCTGGCAACCACATCCTCTTCGGATAGGATTTTGTCCAAATCCACCTTGCTCTTGTTGATGGCAACGCCATTGCCTTGCACCATCTTGCGCGCTTCACCTTTCGAAGGGAAGATTGCCGTATGCTCGGCCAAGGCCTCGACAATATCCAAGCCGCCGGCGAGAGTAGCACGGGATAATTCAAACTGTGGCACCCCTTCAAAAACACTCTCAAGAGTGGAACGATCGAGCTGACGAAGCTGTTCTTCCGTGGCCTTGCCAAAGAGGATTTGCGAAGCCGCCTGAGCATTCTCGAGTTCTTTTTTACTGTGCACACGCTCGGTAACTTCTTCTGCCAAGGCTTTCTGAAGCTTGCGTTGATCTGGGGCCTCATTATGTTCTGCAATCAAAGTCTCGATTTCCACTCGAGATTTGATGCTAAATATTTTAATATAGTTTTCGGCATCTTTGTCCGCAGTGTTCAACCAGAACTGATAGAAGGCGTAGGGCGAGGTGCGGTTCGGATCCAACCAAACATTCCCGCCTTCGGACTTGCCGAATTTGGTCCCATCTGTCTTTTTAATCAATGGTGTCGTCAATGCATGCACGGAGCCACGGCCCAATCGACGAATAAGTTCTGTCCCTGTAGTTATATTGCCCCATTGATCCGAGCCGCCCATTTGAAGCTTCACACCATTGTTTTTCCAAAGGTGGTAGAAATCATAGCCTTGAATGAGCTGGTAAGAGAACTCTGTGAAGCTCATACCCGTCTCCAACCTGTTCTTTACGCTGTCTTTGGCCATCATGTAGTTCACACTCATGTGCTTGCCTACGTCGCGGATGAAGTCCAAGAAATCAAACTCCTTGAACCAATCGTAGTTATTGACGATTTCGGCGCTATTGTCCCCACAATCAAAGTTGAGGAACTTCTCAAGTTGCGCTTTCTGACAATTCAAGTTATGCTGCAGGGCTTCAAGGTCTAAGAGGTTGCGCTCGGCACTTTTCCCAGACGGATCCCCAACCATTCCAGTAGCACCCCCGACTAAGGCGATGGGTTTATGTCCGGCGCGTTGAAAGTGCACGAGGGTCATGATTTGGACCATGTTCCCTACCCCCAACGAATCTGCCGTAGGATCAAAACCAATGTAACCACTGACCATTTCTTTGGTCAACAATTCTTCAGTTTCGGGCATCATGTCATGCAACATGCCTCTCCAACGCAGTTCTTCAACAAAGTTTGTGTTCATGGGTTGACCCTTTCCGTTATCGCTAGAATGAGTTGCTAATTTAGCTATCATTCGTCATCTACGCCTAACTCAACCATTAAATCTGGGTTTTGAAAGAGGTAGGCGCGGAAGCGAAGGTCTTTAGGCTGGAATAGCTGGAGGCCATCTACTTCTAAAGGTATTTCGAGGCTAGGCTCGTCCAGATCGACAATGCAAAATTCTTTGCGGGTGGATGACCAAAGAAAGGTTCCCATGCGATCACGGCGGTCTTCGAGACAATATTCAACGATGTCCCACTCGTAGAGCAGACGTTTATCGAGGTCAAAAAGACCCACACTTTCGTCGACTTTGTTGTGTTTGATTTTGATGCCTGACCACCAGAATTGGTCCCGTGAAAAGAAATGTGAACGACTGCCTATTTTACGTGCGTAGCCTACCACTTCATCTTCGTGGCGCAATCGATATCTGGTTTCTAGGATCGTGTGCATCACCCCTAAAAACAACGCACGAAGCAGAAGGTTCTGTCCGGGCTCAATATTTATCAAGCAAGTCTTACTTCCGGAAGGTGGAAATGCCTCGGTCCATCCATTCGATGTAAGCTTCGATGTCGAGATTCGCACCTCTTGTTTCAATCAAAGGCTTGAGGTCTTCGTGCCCAAGGAATACGTACAGTGGCTGGCTTACCGCGCCGAAGTTTACTTCTTCAAACTCGCTCCACTTGTTGCCGATATTTTTGATTTTTCGGCCGGTCACTTCACTGATGTATTGCTCCTCTTTCGAGAACGGAGTGCGCTCATCTACATATAGTGAAATGAGGACTACCTCATCTCTCAACCTCTTGTGCACGCGCTCGTCTACCCAAACGTTTTCTTCCATCTTGCGACAGTTCTGACATCCCCATCCGGTGAAATCTATCATTATAGGCTTGTCCACTTCCTTTGCATAGGCTAGGCCGGCATCAAAATCATTGAAACAAGGCAAATCATTAGGACAGTGCTCGCCATGCTCCACACCTACTGCCACCGACTCACCAGAAGCAACCATGTTTATCATTGGTTGTGCATAAGCACCGCTTTTAGTTTCTGCATAATGCTCTGGAGGTGGGAAACCTGAAATTAACTTGACTGGGGCGCCAAAGATTCCCGGCAACATGTAGAAGCCCAAAATCATAAAGACCATCGCAAAGCTTAGTCGAGGCACTGAAATAGTAGTCACCGGACTATCAAGCGGCATACGGAATGCACCCAAGAGATAGAAGGCCGTAATAAAGGCGATGGCCACCCAAATGGCGAGGAAAAGTTCGCGTTCTAACCAATGTGCTTGCCATACCAAATCTGCCGTGGACAAGAATTTCAAAGCAAACGCCAATTCCAAGAATCCGAGGGTCACCTTCACGGTGTTCAACCATCCGCCTGATGATGGTAAAGAATTCAACCATCCTGGAAAGGCAGCGAAAAGGGTAAAAGGAATGGCCAAGGCCAATGAGAATCCGAACATCCCTGCGGCAGGCCCAAGTAAGGAACCTTTTTGTCCGGCTTCCACAAGTAGTGTTCCGATAATTGGGCCCGTACAAGAAAAGCTCACCAAGCTCAAGGTGAATGCCATAAAGAAGATGCCGAGCAATCCGCCCTTGTTTGATGCATCATCCGCTTTATTTACCCAGCTCGAAGGCAGGGTGATTTCAAAGGCACCAAAGAAACTGGCCGCAAAAATGACAAAGAGAGCAAAGAACGCCAGGTTAAACCATGGATTCGTGGCCATTTGGTTCAAGGCATCAGATCCAAAAATTATGCTAACCGCAAGACCAAGGGCTACGTAAATTACGATGATGCCTAGTCCGTACAATGCGGCTTTAAAGATCCCCTCGGCCTTTGTTTTAGATTGCTTGGTAAAGAAGCTTACCGTCAATGGAATCATCGGGAAAATACAAGGCATGATCAACGCTGCAAAACCGCCCAAGAAGCCAAGCCAGAACGTCGTACCTAATCCTTTCCAAATGGACGGTACGGGTGCATTGGTCACGCGAACCGAAAAGTCTTCATAAGTCGGCGGCAAACACATTTCATCGTTACACACCATGAATTCGAGCTCTCCTTTAACCGTAAATTCTTTCTCAGTCGGCAATAGCTTGATGGTGAAATCCGCGGCATCGCTGAAATAGGCCAAATCCATGTCGAAATTTGGATCAAACTCCACATGAGGCTCTCCTTCCGTCCAACCTCCAAAGGTAGTGAAGGAAGAATCATCTTCGAGTACAAAGGAGGTCGGAATAGGTCCGCCTTCGTCCAGATTTTGGCTGTATAAGTGCCAACCTTCCTCAATTTCTGCGTGAACGGTAATGACTGTATGTTCATCGGTGTTCTCGTAAGAAGTAGACCAAGTAACGGCTTGTGGCTGTGCCCAAGCCAAGGTGGTCATCAGGAAAATAAAGGCGGTGAAAAATCGCTTCATGTGATTAAAATTTGCAGGTTGCAAGATAGGCCATGTCATCGCCTTCGGCAACTTTTACATGTGCCGCAATTCTGTAGCCGAGGACCCAAAATATTTCATCGTTGTGCAAGGCGACGTAGATGTGCTTTTTACGGTGGCGAGGAAGGCGCAGGTCGTTCAGGAAATCGGCTACTTTTTTTGATCCTTTCATTCCTAAGGGTGAAAAAGAATCGCCGGGTTTCCAGACTCGAATAGTCCACGGAAATGGGGCTGCCATAGGGCTGATCCATTCTTGATCATCATCAAATACAATCTGCGCTCTTGGGGTAGGTCGCAAGGTCAAGACAAAGGGCAAATTGGATAAATCTTCTGGCCCATGAATGGTATAAGTATTGGGGTCCAATTCCTTTTTCGGAGCCAAAATAAAGGCGGTGCGGTCTTTGACTAAAATCTTCTGGCGGCCAGGAGTTAATTGGCCCGAATGCCCCATCAAAACATGGCCACATTCCTCGTAGGAAAAGCCTAAATCCCAGCGCAGGCAGTACCTGTACAACAAAGTCTGGGCATAGGGCTGCTCGATCCAGTTCCCAAAATCAATGTAAACTTCATCATCCAGTTCGCGCACATGATTTTGTTCAAACTCGTCCAACATCCCCTCCAACAGATCGCGATCGCGGACCAAATTATCAATAGTCTTGGCCAAACCGCCGTGCCAGCGAGGCTCCACTTCATCCAGAACCTCAGGCAACAAATTACGTACCTTGTTTCGCGTATATTTCAAAGTGTGATTCGACGAATCCTCTCGCCAAGTAAGCTGATTTTCCTCGGCAAACGCGAGAATATCCGCCTTGCTCATCTGTGCCATTGGACGAAGGATGTGGGGATGAGACATACCAGTGAGGCCGGTCAACCCCGCGCCGCGAAGGGCGTTCATTAAAAAGGTTTCCTTTCTATCGTCAAGGTGATGGGCAGTGAAAATATATTCCGCCCCAAGGGCCTGTGCGCGTTCTGCGAACCAATTATATCGAAGCTTCCGCGCCCAATTCTGAATGTTTTCTCCCTTGCGCCTTTTAGGAGCCGCATGAAGCACCTCAATTTCAAATCGATGCTCCCCGGCGAACCAGCGGCACCAGCGTTCGTCTTCGTCCGCCTCCTCCCGCAGGCCGTAATTCACATGGAGCAAATACGGACGGATGTTGTACCTCTGTAACAACCAATGACTCAACACCACGGAATCTACGCCGCCGCTGAAGCCAAGAATTGCTTTTGATCCAGGAATAATGGTCATGAATGGAGGATTATAGTATCAAAACTACAACCAATTTATCGAGCGCTATCAAATATGCTCTCTGCCTTCAGCAAACACTCTTCGTACTCCTGCTGTGGATCGCTCAAAATCGTGATGGCACCGCCCACATGTGTCGTCGCCACGCCCGTATTACGATTGATCGCTACACTGCGGATGACCACATTAAAATCTGCATCGCCCTCAGGGGTGGTATATCCCACCGTACCTGAATAAATCTCCCGTGCGGTTTTTTCATACTGCTCGGCCAATTGCATGGCACTCACTTTGGGCGCGCCCGTCATCGACCCCATGGGGAAGGTTGCGCCAAAAAGCTTCCAAAATCCGGTATTGGGAGTGATATTAGCTTCGACCGTACTGATTAATTGATTTACATTTTTAAAGGCATAGGTGCCGCACAACTCGCTCACCTGAACACTCCCCTTGGTCGCTACACGACTGAGGTCATTGCGGACCAAATCTACGATCATCACATTCTCCGCGCGTTCCTTTTCACTCTCTTTCAAAGAGGCCATAGCTGCCTGGTTATTGGAAACACGGCGATTGGTGCCTTTGATGGGCTGACTCAAGATGCGCTGGCCCCTTTTGCTGAAATAGCGTTCGGGAGAGGTACAAAGGAGCTCGTGCTGATTGAGCTTGAGATATGCACTGAATGGCGCTTGGGTTCGAGACGCCATTTTTTCAAACAAGGCCGGCGAATACAATGGCCCCAACTCGGCCTTGAAAGCCGTGCAGTAGTTGACCTCGTAAATATCCCCTCTTTGAATGTGTGCTTTGAGGTGTTCAACGGCACTCAAGTATTCCGTATTGGACTCCACGGGCTTGAAATCAAGTGCAGTGGGACCTTCGGGCGGTGTAGCAGGTTGAAGTAGGTCTTGGATGATTTGAGTGGATCGGTCACCAGTGAAATCGGTCACAGATAATGATCCATCCCAACTCAAGGTACCCACTACTTCAGGTTCAAAGAAGAGGGCTTCGGGCCAATCTCCCAAGGCGGGATTCCCGCGAACCAAAGATTCAAAGTGATGGCGCATTTCATAACCGGCATAACCGAAGCGCCACCCTCCTTCTAGGGCACCCGCAGCCAATTCATCGGCACCAAAAACGCGTTGTGCACCCCAGGCAAACAGCAGGGCATAAGACGTATGAGAATTTTTATACCCTCTAGAAGTGTAGAGGGCAAAAAACGATCGGCCATTGGATTCCTCCAACAGCCGATGTTCTAAATGGATCGGATCGACCTTATGTGTCGATGCCTTATGC